>NZ_JBHJVM010000001.1:516072-527323 GCF_042264825.1 Isoptericola sp. NPDC056134 | reverse complement strand
TGGCCGTCCTCGCACTGCTGCCCGTGATGATCTTCTTCATCCTCTTCCAGCGCTACATCGTCGACGGCGTCGCCACCCAAGGCCTCAAGGGCTGACGTCCGCCGCTGCACCTGCACCACCCACCGAACCAGCCCGCGGCGGAACGACCGTCCGGGCCCGACCCCCGCAGAGCTGCGGGACGGAGGAACCATGAAGCTCGCACGACTCTCCGGCGCCGTCGCCGCCATCGCCGTCACGGTCGGCCTGACCGCCGCCTGCGGCAACGGCGGGGCGGACGCCGGCCCGGCCGCCAAGGTCTCCACGGACGAGGACATCACGCTGTCGTTCGCCTGGTGGGGCAACGACGACCGCGCTGCGCGGTACGAGAAGGCGATCGACGCCTTCGAGGAGAAGTACCCGAACATCACCATCCAGACGCAGTTCCAGTCCTGGGACGACTACTGGACGGCGCGCTCCACCGAGGCCGCGGGCAGCGCCCTTCCCGACGTCGTCCAGATGGACGCGGGCTACGTGCGGCAGTACGGCGCTACGGGCCAGCTCGCCGAGCTGGACGGCCAGGTGGGCGTCAACCTCGACGTCGACGGCGTCGACGACACCGCGCTCGCGTCGGGCCAGATCGAGGGCAAGACGTACGCCGTCCCGGTCAGCCTCAACACCCAGTCGATCATCTACAACACGAAGCTCCTCAAGGAGCTCGGCATGGAGCCCCCGGCCGAGGGCTACACCTGGGACGACCTGGTCGCCTGGTTCGGCGACGTCGCCGAGGCCGGCGCGAAGCACGACCCGCAGGTGTATCCCATCGGCGACATGACGGGAAACAGCCCGTGGTTCCAGCAGTGGCTGGTGCAGCAGGGCAAGGCCCCGTTCACCGACGACGGCCAGATCGCCTTCACCCAGGAGGACGTGCAGGCCTGGGCCGACCTGTGGGCACCGCTGCGCGAGTCCAAGGCGTTCTTCCCCCCGCAGCGCGCGGCGCAGCTCGAGCCCAAGACCGGCCTGAACTCGAGCGAGGTCGTGGCCGAGGCGAACTGGGACACGCTGATGCCCAACTATGTGGCCGAGCTCGGCAGCGACGACCTCGACCTCATGCCCATCCCCACGGGTGACGACGGCAAGAAGATGTACTGGCACTCCGGCGTCATGCTCTCGGCGTCGGCCAGCTCCTCGCACCCGGACGCGGCGGCCGCGTTCATCGACTTCATGACCAACGACCCGCAGGTCGGCGAGATCTTCGGTACCTCCAAGGGGGTGCCGGCGACGGACGCCCAGAAGGACGCGATGACGCTGGAGGACGGCTCTCCCGACTCCCGCCTCATCGGTTACGAGGATGCCAACGCCGACGACGTCACGGAGCCCGCGCCGGTGCCGGTCGAGGGCTACGGCGAGATCGAGGCCGAGATGGCCCGGCTCTCCGAGGAGATGCAGTACGGCAAGCTCACCGAGGAGCAGTTCGTGGACCAGTGGTTCCAGTACGTGCAGGACACCGTCAAGGCGCAGTGACGCGACCGCGACGCCCTGCGTCGCACCTCCTCTGAGTCCCTGACCCACCCCACCGATCCCCGGGCCCGGGAGCCGCGCGCTCCCGGGCCCGGCCCGGGCCGTGCCCGGAGACGCAGCACCCCGCACCACCCGCACACCGCACGACGTGGCGGCGCACCGACGCGCCGCGGCGAAGCAACACCCTCACCTGCCCGGGACACAGCGGTCCCGGCCCAGCAGAAGGAGTTGTCCCACCCATGTCACCAGCGATGTCACCGGCCCCGTCACCGGCCCCCGCACCCGGGGTCTCCCGCACGACGACGCCGCCCCGACGCCGCGGGAGGGTCGCCGCCCTGCTGGTCGCGGTGGCCGCGTCGGTCGGCCTGGTCGCGTCGTCCGGCGTGACCGCGTCGGCCGACCCCGACGACGCGCCCGGCACGTACCGGAACCACGTCATGGACAACCTCGCGGACGCGTTCTCCGACCCGTCGATCATCCGCGGCAAGGACGGGTACTGGTACGCGTACGCGACCCAGACGAGCATGCGCAAGGACAACCAGGGCGGGCCCTGGGAGAACCAGTACTTCATGCCGATCACGCGGTCGAAGGACCTGGTGAGCTGGGAGTACGTGGGCGAGGTCTTCGGCCCCGACAACCACCCGGAGTGGCGCGACTTCGCCACCACCTACTACTGGGCGCCCGACGTCCGGTACATCGACGGCAAGTACTACCTCTACTACTCGGTGGCCGGCGGCGACGTGAACACGATCGCGCTGGCCACGGCGGACGACCCCGCCGGCCCGTGGACGGACATCGGCCACCCCGTGCTGCCGTACGACTACCAGCACAAGGTGGTCAACCAGATCGACCCGGCCGTCTTCGTCGACGACGACGGCCAGAGGTACCTCTACTACGGCTCGTTCAAGGACGGCGGCATCCAGGCCGTGCACCTGAACGACGACGGCACCGAGGTGGTGGGCGACCCGGTGCAGGTGGTCGGCGCGCGCCGCGGCGAGGCCGCGTACGTCGTCAAGCGCGACGGCTGGTACTACCTCTTCTACTCGGGCCTCGGCTGCTGCGCGAAGGCCGACGGCGCCTACCCGGTGTTCGTGGGCCGGGCCAAGGACCCGATGGGCCCGTTCGTCGACGCCGAGGGCGTGGGCCTCACCGGCCTGCACCTGGGCGGCACGATCGTGAACTCGCCCAACGGCAACCGGTGGGTCTCCACGGGCCACTCGGCGAACGTCGTCGACAAGTCCGGCCAGGACTGGATCCTCACCAACGGCTTCGACCGCACCGAGACGGACCCGAGCTGGGGCGGGCGGCCCGCCGTGATGGACCGCCTCGACTGGATCGACGGCTGGCCCACGGTGCGGGCCGGCGAGTGGACCAGCGACGACGTCGAGACCGCGCCCGTCGGGGCGTGGGACGCGGGCAGCGACTTCACCGACGGGCTGCGCGGCTTCGCCGCCGTCGGCGCCGGGCCCTGGACCACCGGCACGGACGCCGACTCGGGCGGCTTCGCCCGTCCGGTCAGCCGCGGCGCGGACCCGCAGCTGCTGCTGCCCCGCAAGGCGCCGCGCGGCGACGTGCGGCTCGAGGCCGACGTCCGGCTGCGGGACGACGCGGGCCGGGTGGGCCTGGTGCTCGCCTCGGACGGCGAGGACGACCACGCGATCGCCTGGCTCGACGCGTCCGGCCGGCTGTCGGTCGAGCTGACCCGGCACGGCGTCGTCGTGCAGCGGAAGGCGACGCGCCTGTACGACGGCGTCGACCTCGGCACCTGGCACGCCCTCACCGCAGAGGTGCGGGACGGCCGCGCCGACGTACAGGTCAGCGCCGACCTGCTCGGCATCCCGCTGGCGGAGCTGTCGGTCGACGTGCCGCGCTCCTGGGACCGCGGCGGCGCCGCGTCCACGCGGGGCTCCGGCGAGGTCGACAACATGGGCGTCACGACGCTCTACACCCCGGTGACGGAGAAGGTGGCCGACCCGGAGGTCGGTCCGGAGCTCACGGAGTACGGCGAGGAGTTCGACGACGCGGACCTCGACGGCTGGTCGTGGTTCGGCCCGGCCGACGGCCAGGTCGCGGACGGCGAGTACGTGTGGCCCACGCAGGACGCGGACTTCTCCGGCAAGGGCACGATGGCGTCGGCGCTGCTGCGCGACGCCCCGACCGGCACGTACACGGCGGAGACCAAGCTGCACCTGCCGATCACGGACGCCCCCGACGGCCGCAGCCAGGCCGGCATCATCGCGTTCCAGAGCCCGGAGGACTCCATCCACCTGGCCCCCACGCGCACCGGACCGTCGCGGCAGGTGTTCCTGTGGATCGGCCGCGACCGCGACAGCTGGCCGGAGATGCAGATCGGCCCGTCGGCGGACACCATGTGGCTCCGCCTGCGGCACACCGTGGACCCGGACACCGGCGAGCACCTGTTCCGGGCGGCGACGAGCCGGGACGGGAAGCACTACGTCTGGGGCGGCGTCTGGCACCTGCCCGCCGGGCAGGAGCCGCGGATCGGCCTCGTCTCCCTCGCGGGGACCGGCCTCACCGCCGAGTTCGACTACGTGCGGTTCTACCGATGAGCGGCCAGGGGCACGGGCGGGACCTCTCCCGGCGCACCGTGCTGCAGGCGTCGGCCCTCGCGTTCGCCGCGACGATGGCGCCCTGGGGCGCCGCCACCGCGCTCGCCGCCCCGGCGGGCCTCGCGGACGAGGACGGCTACGACCTGTGGCTCCGCTACCACCTCACCGCCGACCCCGGCCGCCTGCGGGAGTACCGGGCCGCGCTCACCAGCATGGCCCGGCAGGGCGCCGGCGCGGTCATGGAGAACGCGGAGGCCGAGCTGCGGCGGGCGGTCGAGGGCCTCACCGGGACGGCGCCCGCGCGGGCGGGCGCCGCCCGGGCGGCCGTCGTCCTCGGCACGCTCGAGGAGTCGCCGGTCGTGCGCACCAGCGTCGGCCGCGGGCGCCTGAAGAAGGTCGGCGACCAGGGGTTCGTGATCACCACGACCGGGCTGCCGGGTGGCGGCCGGCGCGTGGTGGTCGCGGGCACCACCGACCGCGGCGTCCTCGCCGGGGTCTTCCACCTGGTCCGGCTGCTGCAGCTCGAGACGCCGCTCGCCCGGCTGTCCGCCGACGAGTCCCCGCGCACCCCGCTGCGCATGATGAACCACTGGGACAACCTCGACGGGTCGATCGAGCGCGGGTACGCCGGCACGTCGATCTTCGACTGGGACGCCCTGCCGGAGATCTCGGACCGGGTGGTCGGCTACGCGCGGGCGATGGCGTCGGTCGGGATCAACGCGTCGGTGATCAACAACGTCAACGCGAACGTCGGCTTCGTCACGAGCGACATGCTCCGCCGGCTCACACCGCTGGCCGAGCTGTTCGCGTCGTGGGGGATCTCGCTCTGGGTGTCGGTGAACTACGCCAGCCCGATGCTCCTCACCGCGGACGACGCCGACCCGATCACCACCGCCGACCCGGCCGACCAGCGCGTCCGGGCCTGGTGGCGGGACAAGTGCGCCGAGGTGGTGGCCGCGCTGCCCGGCTTCGGCGGCTTCCTGGTCAAGGCGAACTCGGAGGGCCGCCCGGGCCCGCTGGACTACGGGCGCACCCACGCCGAGGGCGCGAACATGCTCGCCGAGGCGCTCGCGCCGCACGGCGCGCTCGTCATCTGGCGCAGCTTCGTGCACGAGGACTTCGGCGACTGGGCGGAGTACCAGTACCGGCAGTTCGCGCCGCTGGACGGGCAGTTCGACGACAACGTCATCGTGCAGACCAAGTACGGGCCGATCGACTTCCAGGTGCGCGAGCCGGTGCACCCGCTGTTCGGCGAGCTGCGCGACACCCACCAGATGCTCGAGCTCCAGCTCACGCAGGAGTACACGGGCCACGAGATCCACGCGGTCTACCTCGCCCCGATGTGGCGGGAGGTGCTGGACTTCACGACCGGCGGGCCGGGCACGGGACCCACGGTGGCGGACGTCGTGACCGCGGGCCCGGTCCAGGCCCGGCACGCCGGCATCGCCGGGGTGAGCAACGTCGGGGACGACCGGGACTGGACCGGCTACCAGCTCGGCGCCGCCAACACGTACGCCTTCGGGCGGCTGTGCTGGGACCCGGGAGCCGACCCGCGCGACCTCGCGACCGAGTGGGTGCGCCTGACGTTCGGCACCGACGACCTGGTCACGTCCACCGTGGTGGACGTGCTGATGCGCTCGCACGCGACGTACGAGGACTACTCGTCGCCGCTCGGGCTCGGGTACCTCACCAACCCGGGCGGGTCGCACCTCGACCCGGACCCGCTCAGCACCCTCTACCAGTCGCACCACACCACCCCGGAGGGCACCGGGTTCGACCGCACGGCGGCCACCGGCAGCGGGTTCACCGGCCTCTACCCGGACGGCTGGGCGGACGTCTACGGCTCCCTCGAGGACTGCCCGGACGAGCTGCTGCTCTTCATGCACTGGGTGCCGTACGACCATCGGCTGCGGTCCGGCAAGACCATCGTCCAGCACCTGTACGACACCCACTTCACCGGGGTGGAGCACGCGGCCGGGTTCGCGGACGCGTGGAGGTCGCTGGCCGGGAAGGTCGACGGGCAGCGGCACGACGACGTCGCGGCGAGCTTCGCGGCGCAGGTCGCGCACGCCACCCTGTGGCGCGACGTCGTGGTCGGGTTCTTCTTCGACCAGTCGCGCGTGGTCGACGAGCGGCGCGAGTGGCTGCAGGTGGCGCCGGGCGGGTCGCGGCTGCTGCTGGGCGGCCGGCCCAACCTGCTGCCCGTGGCGGTCACGAACGCCTCCGCGCGGGCGCACGACACGACCGTCACGCTGGCCGCGCCGTCGGGCTGGGCCACGGAGCCGGCGACGCGGCGCTCGGCGTCCGCCGAGACGGTCGAGGTGGACGTGCCCGTCACGCCGCCGCTCGAGGCCGACGCCGTCCCGTTCGACGTCGACGTGGCGCCGGCGCTGCAGCGGCTCGACGGGCGGGGCACCACGCTGGTCGTCGCGCCCACGGGCGCGCGCTGCCACCTGGCGCTCAACGGCGGCCCCGCGGGCGGCGTCCCGTCGCCGGGCTACACGGCCCTGACGCCGTCGTCGGCATGGTCCGAGGCGGCCGGCTTCGGCTGGGTCGGCTCGGCCCCGTCCGCCCGCGACCGCGGCGGCGATCCCCTGCTGCGCGACCACCTGTTCCACAGCTCCTCCCGGGTGCTGCGCGTCGCGGTGCCGCCGGGCGCCCACACCGCGCGGCTGCTCGTCGGCGACACCGGCGCCGCGGCGTCGGCCACCCGGGTCGCGGTGGACGGCACCATCGTCGTCACCGGCGAGAAGCTCGACGCCGGCACGTTCGCGTGGCTCGACGTCCCGCTCGACGGCGGCTCCGAGGGCCGGACGGCGGACCTCACCCTCTCGGGCCAGGGCGGCCCGTGGCGCCTCACCGCGCTCACGGTCGTCGACGCCGGCGCACCGGAGCCGGCGCTGCTCGCGCTGCGGGCCACGGCGGAGCCGGTGTGGTGGACGGGGCGGCCGAACGAGATCACGGTGCTGGTGCGCAACGCGGGCGCCGAGGACCGGGAGGTCACGGCGTCGCTGGTCGTGCCCGACGGCTGGTCCGTCGAGGACGCCACGGTGACCGTGCCCGCCGGGCAGGACGCCGAGGTGACGGTCACCGCCACTCCCCCGGCCGCGCCCGGACTCGCCGTCGTCGAGGTGGTGCTCCGCAGCGGCGACGAGGAGATCGAGCGCGGCCGGGCGGTCGAGGTCGTCACCACCCCGCATGCCGACGACGCCGCCCTGGCGTTCGACGCGGGCACGCCGTCCAGCCCGCTCGTCGCCGGGTACACCCGGCTGTCCCCGGAGGACGTGTTCTCCGAGGCCGTCGGCTACGGGTGGACCGGCGCCGTGCCCGACCACCGCGACCGCGGCAACGCGGACGCCCTGCGGCGCGACCTCGTGATGCAGAAGGTGAAGCCGAGCTCGCTGCGGATCCCCGTGCCCGCCGGGAAGCACACCGTGTGGGTGCTCAGCGGCGACTCGCTCACCGACGCGGGGATCACCACGATCTCCGAGGGCGGTACGGTGCTGGGCTCGTCCGGCGACGCGAGCCTGCCGAGCCGGTCGTTCGTCTGGTTCTCGTTCGAGCTGGACGGCGGCGCGTCGGGCCGCAGCGCGGACCTCGACATCGTGGGGTCCACGCTCAACGGGCTGTGGCGGGTCGCGGCGCTGGTGGTGGTCTGACACCACCAGCGAGACGACGGACGCACGACGACGCCCCCGCGCCGGCTCCTCGCCGGCCCGGGGGCGTCGTCGTCAGGCGAGCAGCTCCAGCTGGGCGAGCGTCAGCGGCCCGTCGCCGGCCGCCTCCGTGACGACCAGCCGCAGGCGCGCGTACCGCCCCGGGTGCGCGACGCCGAACGGCCGCGTCTGCCGAGCCCAGCGGAACGCCTCGCCCGACCGCTCGTCGAGCACGGTCCAGGTCGCGCCGTCGCCGGCGTCGACAGTCCCCTCGAGGCGCCAGGCGGTCGGCGCCGCGCCGTCGCCCGAGGTGAGCGTGTACCGCGCGACGACGGGCTGCTCGCCGTCGCCCGTCCACGTGACGACGGGCGTGCGGGTGGCGAAGGTCAAGGCCGTCGCGGACGTGTCGTCGACCAGGAGCGCGCCGTCCGCGCGCGTCCCGCCGTCGTCGACGACGACGGTGCCGCGCGCGGTCACGTCGTGCAGCGGGGCGGGCGGCGCGTCGCCGCGGGTGAGCGACGGCGGCGCGGCGTCCGGGCCGGTGCCCCAGGCGGACGGCTCGGGTCCCATGACGAGCTCGACGGTGACGCCGCCGACCAGGTCCGCGTGCGCGAGCCAGGCCGCGTCGCGCGGCTCGCCGTCCACGGTCAGGGACTGCACGTGGACGTTCTCGAGCGAGTTCCCGACGGTGCGGACCACCAGGTCGCCGTCGGGCCGGTGGATCGTCACCTCGTCGAACAGCGGCGACCCGACCGCGTACCGCGGGGAGCCGACCTGCAACGGGTAGAGGCCGATCGCGGCGAGCAGCCACCACGCGGACATCTCGCCGTTGTCCTCGTCGCCGGGGTAGCCCTGGCCGATCTCGCTGCCCACGAAGAGGCGGCGCAGCGCCTCGCGCAGGATCCGGTGCGCCTTCCACGGGGCGCCCACCGCGGTGTAGAGCCACGGCACGTGGTGCGACGGCTGGTTGCTCACTCCCCACATGCCGAGGCGCACGTCGCGGGCCTCCGTCATCTCGTGGATGACCTGGCCGTACCCGCCCACGTGCGTGCCGTCCTCCGGGCGGGCGAAGAACTCGTCGAGCCGCGCCTCCAGGCCCGCGGGGCCGCCGTAGAGGTTCGCGAGCCCGCGCGGGTCGTGCGGCGCGTGGAACGCGAAGTTCCAGGCGTTCGTCTCGGTGAACGGTCCGCCCCAGTCGTCCGGGTCGAAGTGCCGGGCCGCGGGCGTGAAAGCGCCGTCCGCGCGGCGCGCGCGGAAGAACCGGACCTCCGGGTCGAACAGCCCGCCGTACTGCGTGGCGCGATCCAGCAGGTAGGCCGACTCCTCGCGCAGCGTCGCGCGTCGCTCGTCCGGCGTGGCCGGGTCGTCCGCGAGCGCCGCCGCCATCGTGCCGATGCCGAAGTCGTTGAGGCAGCCCTCCAGCCCCCAGGACACGGACTCGTGCGTGGCGGCGGGGGTGAAGCCCAGGAAGGCCGACGTCTCCAGCCCCTTGCGGCCGACCGCGTCGTGCGAGGGCGCCACGGTGGCGTTCTTGAGGGCGGCGTCGTAGGCGTCGAGGGCGACGCCGGTGGGCAGCGCGCCCTTGAGGTAGGCGTCGGCGAACGCGACGTCGGAGCTGGTGCCGGTCATGAGGTCGGCGTAGCCGGGCGACGACCAGCGAGAGATCCAGCCGCCGTCGCGGTACTGCTGCACGAACGCGTCGGCGAGCCGCGCGGTGAGCCCTGGGTCCAGCAGCGCGAGCGCCGGCCAGGCGGTGCGGTAGGTGTCCCAGAACCCGTGGTTGACCATCATCCGGCCGTCGACGACGGCGGCCCCGGTGGCCGTGTCGGTGCTGGGCCCGACGGGCGGCGCGACCGGGCTGGCGTGCCGGGGCACGGGCGCCGCCGCGGTGCCCGCGTTCTCGGTGTGCGACGTCGGGTAGAGGTGCAGGCGGTAGAGGTTCGAGTACAGGGTGACGCGCTGGTCGTCGGTGGCGCCGGCGACCTCCACGACGCCCAGCCGCTCCTGCCAGAGCGCCCGCGCCGCCTGCTGGACCTCGGCGAACGACCGCCCGGCGAGCTCCTGGTCCAGGGCGCGCCGTGCCTGGTCGAGGCTCAGGTACGACGTCGCGAGCCGGAGCTCGACGGCGGCCTCCCCGGCGTCGCCGGAGGTGTCGAAGGTCGCGAACCGCGCGTGCTGCCGCCCGCCCGCGGCGGCGCCCACCGCGACCGGCGCCCGGTCGAACGCGCCGGCCACGAACATGCGGGAGCGGCCCACGGACAGCGGGCTGCCGTCGTCGACCCAGCCCGTCACCGTGCCGTCGGGGTGCGCGTCGAGGCGAGCCGCGCCGGCTGCCGTCGTGACCGTGTCGAGCAGCACGTGCCCCGCGCCGTCCGGGGTGCCGGCCGGGAAGCCGAACCGCAGCAGGCCGCCGTGGTCGGTCGGCGTGGCCGCGAGAGTGGTGCCGTTCGCGAAGGTCACGGCGTACAGGTCGGGGCGGGCGGTCTCGTCGGCGTGGTCGAAGGGCAGGCCGCGGGCGACGAGGTCGGCCGTCGGCGTGCCCGGCCCGGTGGCGGGCTGCACGACGAGCTGGTTGCGGTCGCCCATCCACGGGCTGGGCTGGTGGGAGACGCCGAACCCCTGCAGCACGGGGCGGTTCTCGTGGTCGTTCGCCCGGTGGTACTCGTACAGCCAGCGCTGCGAGCCGGCGTCGGTCATCGGCACCCAGAGCGTGAACCCGTTCGGCACCGCGGTGGCGGGGGCGTTGTTGCCCCGGGAGAACTGACCGCTCGACATCGTGCCGCGGCGGGTGTCGACGAGGTCGACGAGATCGGGCCCGGGCGGCCCCGCAGGCTCCGCGACCAGGGCGACGTCGTCGAGCCAGCCGGAGAACGCTCCGCCGGTCAGGTCGTCGGGCGGGTCGCAGCGCAGCAGGACGGCGTCGACCGTGCGGCCCGCGGCGACGGCGCCGACGTCGATCCGCACGGAGTTCCACTGGTCGGCGTAGAGGATCTTGCCCTCGCCCTGGGCGCGCGCGGAGGCGCCGGTGCCGTGGGCGTCGACGGCACGCAGGTCGGAGAGGTACGTGCCGTCGGTGAACGCCAGGTCCAGAGCCACGTACGTGGACGGGTACCGCAGGTCGCCGCGCAGGTCGGGCAGCACGACGTAGCTCAGCCGCGTGCGCGGCCCCACCTCGATCCCCAGGTCCCGGAAGAGCACGTGCGTCGCGGGCCCGGGGCCGTCCTTGAGGCCCGCGAAGCCCAGGGCGTGCAGGCCCGTGAACCCCGCGCGCGGCTTGTGCGTGGCGCCCGACGCCGGGCCGTCACCCACGCGAGCGACCAGCGGCGCCCGGCGCGCGGTCGGCAGCGGCGCAGGGTCACCGGGCTCGAACGAGGTGCGGAAGTCAGGTCCGGGCATGTGCTCCACTCTCCTGCGATCACGGCCGCGGGGGGGGGGGGGGGGGGGAGGGGGGAGGGGGGGGGGGGGGGGGGGGGTGTGAAGGCGCGGGAATGAGTGATTGGGGGGCGCCGCGTAAGCGGGGAGGGGCGA
>NZ_JBHJVM010000001.1:487335-516062 GCF_042264825.1 Isoptericola sp. NPDC056134 | reverse complement strand
ACCCGGGAGAAAAGGGGGGGAGGGGAGAACTTAAGGGCCGTTCCCCCCCCCCCCCCCCCCCCCCCCCCCCCCCCCCCCGCCCCCCCCCCCCCCCCCCCCCCGGCTCGGTGCGACTTCTCAGCGCCGTGCGCCCGTGCTCAGTCGGCGTCCTTCTCGAAGGCGGCGGGGCGCACCTGGACGGCACGGACCCGGTCGACGTCGAGCTTCTCGGACCGGTCGAACCGGTAGATGCCGTTCTGCTCCTGGAACACGTCGGTGAGCTGGGTGTAGCAGTAGCCGAACATCAGCGGGTCGTCGAGCAGGGCGTCCGTCAGGCCGGCGAAGCGCACATGGAACTCTTCCTCGTCCGCCACGCGCTGGCCGTACCCCCACGACTCGCTGCGGTCGTCGCCCGCGGCCGCGGCCGCCTCCTCCGGGTTCCACCAGATGCCGCCGTACTCGCTGCAGAAATACGGCTGCCCCTTGTAGGGCAAGGAGATCGGGCCCTCGGGGTAGTCGTTCGCGTACGGCTGGCCGGTCTTCAGCCCCGCCATGTCGCGCGCGAACGCCTCGGGCTCCTGCTCGTAGTGGTGGGAGTCCCAGACGTCGGTCTCGAGCACGCGGTGCGAGTAGCCGCTGGCGTCGAGCACAGGCCGCGACGGGTCCGCGAGCTTGGTCGCCAGGAACATCGCGCGCGTGACGTCGTCGAGCTGCGTGATCCGGTCGTGCAGCAGCTGGTGGGTCTCGTTCAGCGGGCACCAGCCGATGATCGACGGGTGGGAGAAGTCCCGTTCCAGGGCCTCCAGCCACTCCCCGACGTACGACGTCGTCGGCTTCTGGTGGTCGTCCTTGCGGCCGAAGTCGCCGGAGCCCCAGTCACCGAACTCGCCCCACACGAGGTAGCCGAGCCGGTCGGCGTGGTACAGGTAGCGCTCCTCGAACACCTTCTGGTGCAGGCGCGCGCCGTTGAAGCCGGCCTCGAGGCCGAGCTCGACGTCGCGCAGCAGGGCGGCGTCGCTGGGCGCGGTCATGAGCGACTCGGGCCAGTAGCCCTGGTCGAGCACGAGGCGCTGGAACACGGGCTCGCCGTTGATGCGGATCGCCTTGCCCTCGATGGCCACGGACCGCAGGCCCGCGTACGAGCGGACGGCGTCGACGACGTCGCCCGCGGCGTCGTGCAGCTCGACCTCGACGCCGTACAGGTGCGGGTCCTGCGTGGACCAGGGCCGCACCCGGCCCGCGGGGATCACGACGCGCACCGAGGGCGCGAGGTCCAGGTCCGCGCGCGTGGTCTCGGTGGCGACGACGCCGTCCGCGTCGGTGACCGTCACGACCACATGGTGGCCGCGGCGGTTCTGCGTGAGCGGCACGCGCACGTCGAGGGCACGGGCGGCGAGGTCGGGCGTGATGCGCGGGCGGCGCAGGCTGGCGCCCGGCACCGGCTCCATCCACACCGTCTGCCAGATGCCCGTGGTGCGCGTGTAGTGGCAGTCCTTGTTGGCGTACAGGCCGGACTGCTTGCCGCGCGCTTGCGGGATGCCGCGGTGGTCGCGGGCGCGCACGACGACCGTCACCGTGTCGCCCGGCACGGCGACGCCGTGCAGGTCCGCCGTGAACGGCGTGAAGCCGCCGCGGTGGCGGGCCACCTCGGTGCCGTCCACCCACACCGTGGCGTCGTGGTCGACGGCGCCGAAGTGCAGCAGCACGTGCGTGTCGTCGCCGGCGACGGCGGACCACTCGGCGGGGACGGTCACCTCGCGGCGGTACCAGACCGCCTCGAGGAAGTCGGTGTTCTCGACGCCGGAGAGCTCCGACTCCGGGGCGAACGGGACGGTGATCGTGCCGGTCAGGGGTCGTTCGCGCAGCCCGCGCTCCAGCCCGGAGTCGCCGGGGTCGATCTCGAACCCCCATTCCCCGTTGAGATTCAGCCACCGGTCCCGCACCACCTGCGGGCGCGGGTACTCGGGGCGTGGCACGGAGGTGCCGCCCGGGGCGGACGGGGGGTCGAGACGATCGAGGACGGACATCGTGGTGCTCCGTTGCATGGACGACAGTTCCGCGCTGATTCAACCGAAGCGGCTCTCAAAATGCAACGTTGAATCAGATGTTGGTCCGAAATTCGGCCGGGCGTCAGGCCTCCCGGCTGCTCTCCCGTACCAGGAGCCGGTGGGCCACGACGACGTCGACGTCCCGTTCGTCGTCGCCGCCCGCAGCCCCCTCCACCTGCGCGATCACCCGGTCGACGGCGGTCTCGGCGATGGCCTGCAGGTCCGGCGCGACCGTGGTCAGCGACGGGTTCGAGTACCGGCCGTCCTCGGTGTTGTCCCAGCCCGTGACGGCCACGTCCTCGGGCACCCGCACCCCGTTGAGCCGGAGCGCGTAGAGCGCGCCCAGCGCCAGCTCGTCGTTGGCGCACACGAGGCCGTCCACCTGGTCGATCCGGGGCAGCACCGCCTCGAGGGCCGCCAGGCCGGCCGGGCGCGAGAACTCCGTGACGGGCACGACCCATCGCGGGTCCACCTCCAGGCCCCGCGCCGCGTGCGCCTCGCGGAAACCCTGGAGCCGCGGGGTGCCCGAGCGGTCCGCCACGGACTCCGCCCCGACGAAGGCGAGGCGGTTCCTGCCCGTCGCGAGCAGGTGCTCGGTGACCTCCCGCGCGGCCCGGACGTTGTCGATGCTCACGTGGTCGGTGCGCCAGCGGCGGTCGTGACCAGGGTCGTCGCGCTCGCCGAGCAGCACCATCGGCGTCTCGCCGCGCACCTCGGCGATCTCCGCCGGGCCGAGGGCCAGCGACGAGAAGATGATCCCGTCGATCGCCTGGACCCGGAACCCGCGCGCCACCTGGAGCTCGGTGTCCCGGTCGGTGCGCGTCTCCTCGATGAGCACCCGGTAGCCGCGGGCGCCTGCCACCTCGATGACGATGTGCGCCAGGAGCGAGAAGTACGGCGAGTGGGCCCACGGGACCGCGAGCGCGAGCGTGTTCGTGCGCCCCTGCCGCAGCTGCCGGCCCGCGAGGTTCGGCCGGTACCCGAGCTCGACGATCATCGCCTCGACCTTGGCCCGCGTCTCCTCGCCGACCCGGCCGGTGCCGTTGACGACGTTCGAGACCGTCTTCCAGGAGACGCCGACGGCCGCCGCCACGTCCTTGATCCCGACCCTGCCCGAGCCGCGGCCCGCCCGGGAGCGCCCTGACGTGCCCGAGGACACCGTCGCCCCGGGCTCCGACGTCGCGCCCCGCTCGTCCTGTGCTGCCATCCACCGACCCTCTCTCGCCCGACGCGGGGCGCCGTCGCCACCGTGTCAGCGGACCTCTTGACGGTCCGCGCCACCTAGTCCATCGTGGTCCCACGTTGGAGCGCAACGTTGCACTCAGGAGGGTCGATGAAGACCAAGCTGCGTACGTCCGGGGGTCTGTCAGGGCCGTGGCCCAGCCGCGCCCAGGGCCGGTTCCCCCGTCGGTCGGGTTCGAGCGGCACGGTGGACGACGTCGGGCTGAGCAGGCGCGGCCTGCTCCAGGCGGCCCTCGTCGGCGCCGGCGGCGTCGCGCTCGGCGGCGCGCTGTCCGGCTGCGCCACGCCGACCGCGTCCGGCAGCGGCCGGACGTCGGTGATGATCTGGGACCTGTTCTCGGGCGGCGACGGCGGTCTCATGCAGGAGATGGTCGGCGCGGTGCGCGCCGGCAACCCCGACCTGGACGTCGACTCGACGACGCTGGCGTGGGGCCCCCCGTACTACACGAAGCTCGCGATGGCCTCGTCCGGCGGACGCCCGCCGGAGGCCGCGGTGATGCACCTGTCCCGGCTCGCCGGGTACGCGCCCGGCGGCCTGCTGGAGCCGTTCGACCTCGACGCGCTCGCCGAGCTCGGCATCACGCGGGAGGACTTCCCCGCCGCGGTGTGGGAGAAGGCGCAGTTCGACGGCCAGCTCTACGCGCTGCCGCTGGACACGCACCCGTACATCAACTTCTACAACCCGGAGATGGTCCGGCAGGCGGGCCTCGCGGACGCGGACGGCAAGCTCCGCCCGCTGGTCGGCGCCGACGCGTTCCTCGACGCCGGCCGCGACCTGGCGGAGGTCACGGGCGAGACCGGGATGTCGTGGGGCTACCTGCGCGACCCGGCCGGCTGCTGGCGCGTGTTCTGGGGGCTGTACAGCCAGACCGGGGGCGGGTACGACCTCACCCCGGGCAAGGCGGCCGAGCTCGACACCGCCAAGGCCGAGGGGGTCTTCGAGTTCCTCCAGGAGATGCTCGACGGCGAGGTCGCCGCGCCGAACCAGGACGGCGGCGCCGCGACGGGGCGGTTCATGTCGAAGCGCACCGGGCTGGTCTTCGACGGCGAGTGGGACCTGCCGATGTTCCGCGACGCCCTGGGGGACAACCTCGGGGGCGCGCCGTTCCCCACGATCTTCGACCAGCCGGCCAACTACGCCGACTCCCACTCGTTCGTGCTGCCGCGGCAGGCCACGCCCGACCCCGAGGCCCGCCAGGCCACCTACCGCGTCCTGGCCGACCTCCTGCGAGAGAGCATGACGTGGGCGCAGGCGGGCCACATCCCCGCGTACCAGCCGATCGTCCAGATGCCCGAGTACCAGGCCCTGGTGCCGCAGAGCGACTACGCGAAGGCCGCGGAGATCGCCGTCTTCGACCCGGACGTCTGGTTCGCCGGCGGCGGCAGCGACTTCCAGACCCGCATCGGCGACTCGATGATGGACACCCTCTCGAGCAAGGCCACCCCCAAGACCGCCGTCGACCGGATGCTCAGCGAGATGAACCGTCTCCTGTCGCAGCCCGACCCTGCCGCCTGACCGAGAGAGGACGACGATGACCGCCTCGAGCACGTCACTCAGCGCCCCCGTCGCGCGCCCCTCCCGGCGCTCCACGGGCACCCGCCCCCGCACGGGGACCCGCGCCGTGAACCACTCGCTCCGCGCGCAGGACCGTTCCGGATACCTGTTCGTCGCCCCGTTCGCGGTGGCGACGGGGCTCTTCCTGCTGTGGCCGACGATCTACGGCCTGTGGATGAGCTTCACCGACCAGAGCCTCACCGCCACGGCGAGCTCCTTCATCGGCTTCGACAACTACGTCGAGGCCTTCAGCGACCCGCAGGTGTGGACCACGCTGTGGCACACCGTCTGGTTCACGCTCCTCAGCACCGTGCCGCTCATCCTGGTGGCGCTCGTCATGGCGGTGCTGGTGCACACCGGGCTGCCCGGCCAGTGGGTGTGGCGGCTGTCGTTCTTCGCGCCGTTCCTGCTGACCAGCGCCGTCGTGTCGTCCCTCGCGAGCTGGCTCTTCCAGCCCGAGATCGGCCTGCTCGACGTGGGGCTCGCGAAGCTCGGTCTGGGGCCGATCGGCTGGCTGACCGACGAGAACGTCGCGATGTTCTCCATCGCGCTCGTCACCGTGTGGTGGACCGTCGGGTTCAACTTCCTGCTCTACCTGGCCGCGCTGCAGGGCATCCCGCAGCAGCAGTACGAGGCCGCGACCATCGACGGCGCCGGCGGCTGGCGGCGGCTGTTCTCCATCACCCTGCCGCAGATGAAGAGCATCACCGGCGTCATCGTGGTGCTGCAGCTGCTCGCGTCCCTGAAGGTGTTCGACCAGATCTACCTGCTCACCGGCGGCGGCCCCAACGGCAGCACGCGCCCGATCCTCGAGTACGTCTACGACACGGGCTTCACCAACTACCGCCTCGGGTACGCGTCGGCCATCTCGTACGTGTTCTTCGCCCTGATCCTCGTGTTCACGCTGGTCCGGCTCCTGCCGACGAAGAAGGAGGCCTGACGTGGCCGTCACCGAGTCCGCCCCGGGTTCCGTCGCCACGCTGGTCGCCGCACGCCGGTCGGCCCGGCAGCAGGCCCGGGCCGAGAACCGCACCCTCACCAAGCTGACGATCGGGCCGTCCCCGTGGGTGCGGGCCGCCGCGCTCGCCGCCCTCGTCGTCATGGCGCTGCTGTGGCTGCTCCCGCTCGCGTGGGGCGCCGTCACCAGCTTCAAGCACGAGGCCGAGGCCGCCCTGCCCGCGTCGTGGTGGCCCAGCCAGGGCTGGACGCTCGACGCCTACCGCCAGGTGCTCGGCAACAGCGAGCTGCTGGGCTGGATGTGGAACAGCCTGGTCGTCGCCCTCCTGGTGACGGCGCTGACGGTGCTGATCTCCGCGATGGCGGCGTTCGCCTTCTCGCAGACGCTCTTCAAGGGCCGTGGCCTGCTGCAGTTCCTCACCGTCGCGTCCATCATGATGCCCGGCCAGATCCTCATCGTGCCGCTCTTCAAGCAGATGCAGGCGATGGGCCTGGTCGACACCTTCGCCGGGATCGTGCTGCCGCAGATCGTGGCGCCGGTGATGGTGTTCATCCTCAAGCGGTTCTTCGACGCCATCCCCGCAGAGCTGCTCGACGCCGCCCGCATCGACGGGGCCGGCACGTGGCGGTTGTTCTGGACGATCGTGCTGCCGCTGTCGAAGTCGATCCTCGTGGCCGTCGCGATCTTCGTGTTCATCGGCGCGTGGAACAACTTCCTGTGGCCGTTCATCGTCACGACCGACCCGCAGTTCATGACCCTGCCGGTGGGGCTGTCGACCGTGAAGAACGCCTACGGCGTCCAGTACGCGCAGAACATGGCGTCGGCGATGATCGCCGCCCTGCCGCTGCTCGTCGTGTTCATGCTCTTCCAGCGCCGCATCGTGCAGGGCGTGGCGACGACAGGCATGGGAGGCCAGTAGCAGGGACGATCGGGACATGCCCGACGCGCACGCCCCCGCCACGCAGCACCCCGTCGACAGGCCGACGCAGCGACCGCACGTCGCCGCCGTGGTCGAGGACTGGTGGTGCACCGTGGCGGGGGCGTTCCTGCGCCGTCGCGGCTGGGTGCCGCGCCTGGTCCCCTTCACCGGGTACGGCTCGCCGCGGCGGGTCCGCGTGCTGGCCCGCGTGCTGCTGGTGCCGCCGTCGCACGCCTCGGGGCCCCTGGCGGCGCTGCGGCACGCCCAACGCCGCGGCGCGTGGGCCTATCTGACGCTGCCGGCCCCTCGGGAGGCGGTGCGCGTCACGCTGGGCGGCGTGTCCGTCGACGTGACGACCGACCGGGCCGGGTACGTGGACGTCGAGGTGACGCTGCCGGACGACGCGCTCCTGTCGCCCGGGCGGCACGAGGCGACGCTCACGGCCGTCCGCACGGCGGGCACGTCTGCCGCCGCCGCCGTGGACGTCGCGGGCGACGCCACGACGTTCGGCGTCGTGAGCGACATCGACGACACGACGATGATCACCGCGGTCCCCCGCCCCTTCCTCGCCGCATGGAACACCTTCGTCCGCCGCCCGAGCGCCCGCCGCCCCGTGCCGGGGATGCCCGAGCTGTACCGGCGGATCGCCGCGGACCACCCGGGCGCGCCGTTCGTCTATCTCTCCAACGGCGCGTGGAACACCGCCGACACGCTGGCCGGGTTCCTCGACCGGCACGGCTTCCCGCCCGGCCCGCTGCTGCTCACCGACTGGGGGCCGACGCAGACGGGCTGGTTCCGCAGCGGCCCGCAGCACAAGGGCGACAGCCTCGACCGGCTCATGGTCTCCTTCCCGCGGGTGCGCTGGCTGCTCGTCGGCGACGCCGGCCAGCTCGACGAGGACGTGTACGTGCGCGCGACGGCGCGCTGGCCCGGGCGGGTCGCCGCGATCGCCATCCGGCAGGTCGAGCGCGCCCGCCCGCGGCCCTCCCGCGGGCGCCCGGACCCCGACGCGCCACTGGTGCACGGTGCCGACGGCACGGAGCTCGGCGACCGCCTGGCCGACGTCCTCCGCTGAGGCACCTCGCCGGGTGCTCCTGGAGGCGGCACCGCGGGCGACTCGGACGCAGGGAGACTGGGGCCCGTGATCTCGACCGTCCTCGTCGCCCACCCGTGGCTGTCCCCCGTGGCGCTGGTCGTCCTGGCGGTCGTGGGATGGCTCGCCGGCCCGTGGCTCACAGGCCGGCCACGGCTGGCCGCCGTCCTGGCCGCGGTGTCCCTCGTGCCGGTCGCCCTGCTGACGCTGGCACCGGTCGACCGGGAGCTGTTCGCGCGGTGCACCGTGGGCTGGGCGCTGCCGACGCCGGGCCGGGTCGAGCTGATGGCGAACGTCGTCCTGTTCGTCCCGCCCGTCTACCTGGCGGCCGTCGCGCTCCGCCGGCCGGTGCTCGCGCTGCTCGCGGGGTCGGCCACGTCCGCGGCGATCGAGGTCGTCCAGGCGCTCGTGCCCGCGATCGGCCGGTCCTGCGACACGAACGACTGGCTGTCGAACACGATCGGGGCCGCAGCGGGCGCCCTTCTCGCCTCGGTCGCGCTGCGCCGGTGGCGGCGCCGGGCTCAGGCCCGCCCGATCGGCACGAACCCCGACTCGTAGGCACGCACGACGGCCTGGGTGCGGTCGCGCACGTTGAGCTTGGCGAGCACGTTGCCCACGTGCGTGCGCACCGTCTCGACCCCGAGGAACAGCTCGCCGGCGATCTCCGCGTTCGACAGGCCGGCGGCGACGAGGCGGAGCACCTCGCTCTCGCGCTCGGTGAGGCCGGCCGACCGGAGGGCGTCCCCGGCCGAGCCGCCCGGGCCGTGCGCGGCGACGAGGCGCCGGACGGCGTCCGGGAACAGCAGCGAGTCCCCCTGGGCCACGACGCGCACCGCGTGCACCACCTCCTCCGGGCGGGCCCGCTTGAGCAGGAAGCCCTGGGCTCCGGAGTGCAGCGCGTCGAGCACGTGGTCGTCGTTCTCGAACGTGGTCAGCACCAGCACGCGCGGCGCCGGGGCGCCCGTCCGCCCCGACGCGACGACGGCGCGCGTGGCCGCGATCCCGTCCACCGTCGGCATCCGCACGTCCATGAGCACGACGTCGGGCCGGGCCTGGGTCACCACCTGCGGCACCTCGGACCCGTCGCCCGCCTCCCCCACGACCTCCAGGCCGGGCTCCGCGTCGAGGATCACGCGCAGGCCCGCGCGCACCAGCGGCTCGTCGTCGACGAGGACGACACGGACGACGGCGGTGTCGGGAGGCACGGTCACGCCGTCGATCCTGCCGTACGGACCGGCGGTCGAGCCCGTCGAGACCCGGGTCCCCGCCGCTCGGATCAGCGGAACCCGAGGTAGTGCCGTTCCCAGAAGCCGCCGAGCGTCGTGGTCGCCAGCTCGTGCTCGACCTCTTCGACGTCGTCGGGCACCTTCCAGCGTCCACGGCGCGCGACCGCCCAGGTACCACCGTCGGGGAGGACGAAGGTCAGCCGACCCCGCCCCCGACGCCCGCGGCGGATCGCGACGCGGACGACCTCGACGGCGGGAAGCCCGGCGTCCGGCGGCCAGAGGGCGCAGATGTCGTCCCGCTGGTCGTGGTCCTCCTCCTCGGCGCAGAGGACGCATCCGCGCAGGCCGGCCAGGGCGACCGGGTGCCACGACCACGGGTGGCCGCAGGCCGCGCAGTCCCCACCGAAGAGCTCGTCCATCGCGCGATCATCCCGAGGCACCGCGTTCCCGGTCGACCGGAAATCGCGCCCGCACCACCCAGCGGCCGTCGTGCGGCCCGGCGTCGAGGTCGCCGCGCAGCAGCCGGACACGCTCGGCCATGCCGGCGAGCCCGCGTCCGCCGCCGTCGGCGGCGCCCGGGGTCCCCGGCGGCTCGACCGGGTTCGTCACCTCGACCTCCAGGTCACGCTCGCCGACGGCGACGCGCACCGCGACCGGGTGACCGGGGGCGTGCCGGACGGCGTTGGTCAGCGCCTCCTGCACCACGCGGTAGGCCTCGTGCGACGTCGCGCGGGGCAGCGCGCCCGACGCCCCGTCGTCGACGTCGAGCCGCACGTCCGCGCCGGCGTGCCGGGCGTCGTCGACGAGGGCGGGCAGGTCGTCCAGCGACCGGGCGGGGGCGCGCCGCGCGGCGCCGGACGACGCGTCGTCGCCCGCGCGCAGCAGGCCGAGCACGTGGTCGAGGTCCGCCATCGCCGACCGGCCGGCCTCCTCGATCGCGGCGAGCGACCGCCGGGCGGCGTCCGGGTCCGACTCCACCTGGCGCGCGGCGGCCGCCGCCTGGAGCGTGGTGACCGTCAGGGCGTGCCCCACGGAGTCGTGCAGCTCGCGGGCGAGGCGGCCGCGCTCGGCGAGCCGGTCCGCACGCGCCTCGAGCTCCGCGATCCGCGCCGTCTGGTCCGGGCCGAGCAGCGGCTCGGCCGACTGCCGCAGCAGGCGTCGCGCGAGCGCCGTGCCGTACGGGAGCGCGACGAGCGCGAGCAGGGCGAGCACCAGCCAGCCGACGGGGTTGCTGGCGAGCGCGGGTCCCCTCTGCACGAGGAACGCCCGGTCGACGCCGAACGCGGACAGCACCAGCTGCGTCGCGAGCGGCACCGCGACCAGCAGCCCCACGGTGACGAGCGCGCCGAGCACGAGGTGCAGCGCGAACCAGGCGGCACCCCGCCAGCGCGTCGCGACGGTGGGCGCCCCGACCGGGTCGGGCAGGGTGCGCGCGTCGACGTCGAGGAACGTCCGCACGGCGGCGATCTCGAGCGCCCGCACGGGCGCGAGGAAGGGCGGCGAGCCGACGATGACCGCGGTGACCAGCGCCAGCACGCCGACGGCGACCCGCGGCGTCGCCGGGTCGGCGAACATCTGCACGAACCCCGCGGCGAGCGCGAAGTACGCACCCGCCAGCACGCCGCCGATGACGAGGTACACGCCCGCCCGCACCGTGGACGCGCTGGTCAGCGGCGTGAGCGCCCAGCGCAGCGTGCGCCGTCCGCTCCCCGTCGTCGCCGTCATGCCCGCCAGTCTGCCCACCGGCCCTGCCCTGCGCCTCCCCCGGCCGGGGGAGGCACGACGCCCCTGCCACGCTCGCACGGCAGGCACGTCGAGGCCGGCGTCCCGTGCTCGTCGCTCAGCGGGTCGGTCCGTCGTGATCGTCCATCTGGACGATGACCCGCGGACGGCTGGGGCGCAGGATCCGGACGACTGCGACGACGCCGCGCCAACCGAGCATCGTCACGGCGAGAAACCCGAACGACACGATCTGGAACGTGGGGAACACGCCGCGCTCGGCCAGGACCCGAAGGACGACACCGACCGCCCAGGTGCATCCCCAGACCACGACGCCCGTCGGCCAGAGGCGCCACGGGGACCGCCAGGCGCGAGACGCGCACCATCCGACCGCCGCGGCGACGAGGAACGGCCATGTCGCCGACAGCGGGCCCACGGGATCTGCGCGGGGAGCAGGACCCGCGACGCCGACCACCGCGAGCCCCAGCACGCAGACGGCGTCGGCGAATGCTGCGAGTGCGATCGTCCCGGTGCGCGCACGGCGCACCGCCCGGGCTCCAGGCGGTCGTGCTGAGCGACGGCCGTCACCGTCGGGCGCGGAGCGCATCCTTCGACGGTACCGCGCGACGTCGCTACGGCTTGCGGGCGCTCACGATCATGTGGGTGCCGAGGAAGCGGCGACGCCAGGTGACGTCGTCGAACCCGAGGCGCCAGAGGATCGACGCGACCTGCTCGGGGGACATGAACCCGAGGGTGGTCTCCTCGAGGTAGGTGTACGACTTCTTGTCGCGGGCCACGAGCTGCCCGAGCAGCGGGATCACGACCTTCACCCCGAGCGCCACCGGGTACTTCAGCAGGCCGCGCGGCGGGCAGGTCTCCAGCAGCGCGAGACGGCCGCCGGGCCGGAGCACCCGCAGCTGCTCGGCAAGCACGCGCTCGGCGTCCTCGACGTTGCGCAGCAGGTAGCCGTGCGTGACGGCGTCGAACGACGCGTCGTCGTAGGGCAGGGCGTTGGCGTCGGCGAACTGCCAGGTCACGGCGTCGGCGCCGGGCTTGGCGCGGGCGCCCTCCAGCATCCCCTCGGAGAAGTCGACGCCGTGGATCGTCGCGCCGGGGTACTGGCGGGCCGCCTCGAGGGCGATGACGCCGGTGCCGGTCGCGATGTCGAGCAGCGAGCCGCCGGCGGGCAGCTGCGCCCGGCGTGCGACGTCGCGGCACCAGGCCGCGTGCCGCCCCAGCGTCATGAGGCGGTTCATCCGGTCGTAGTAGCCGGGGACCGTGTCGAAGAGGCGCTGCACCTCCTCGCCGTGCGGCGAGGGCGAGGTCACGCGGCGAGCTCCTGGCCGCTCATCTTGTGGATGGAGGACATCACGTGGTCGGTCAGCTCACGACGCACCTGGGCCGGGCGCGCACCGGCGGTGAGCTGGCGCGACGGGTCGATCGGGGCGCCGAAGTGCACCTGGATGCCGCGCGTCGGGCGGGGGAGCCGCTTGCCGACGGGCTGCACCTTGTCGGTGCCGCGCAGGGCCACGGGGACGACGGGCGCCGAGCCCGCGAGCGCCAGCCAGGCGACGCCCGTGTGCCCCTGGTGCAGCTTGCCGTCGCGGGAGCGGGTGCCCTCGGGGTAGATGCCGAAGGCGCCGCCGCGCTTGAGCACGACGAGCGCGTCGTCGAGCGACCGCTGCCCGGCGCGCGGGTCCTCGCGGTCGACCGGGATGTGACCCATCGTGGTGAAGAACCAGCGCGAGACCCGGCCCTTGAGGCCGCGGCCCGTCCAGTACTCCGCCTTGGCGATGAACGTGACGTGCCGGGGCACGACGAGCGGGATGATGATCGAGTCGATGAACGACAGGTGGTTGCTCGCGAGGATCACCGGGCCGCGCCGCGGGATGTTGTGCAGTCCTGTCACCTGGGGGCGCAGGAGCACGTACACCAGGAGCGACAGGACGAGGCGCAGGAACCGATAGGTCACCGCACCATTGTGCCCCCTGCTCCGTCGGCCCCCGCCGAGGCCACCCCGCGGGCGTGTGATCAGGGCGTTCGCGCCGCCTCGGCGGCGAGGAGCGACGCGGCGGCGCGGCGCGCCTCGCGCGCGACGTCGGCGTCGTGCGTGATGGCGGCGGTGGTCTGCGCGCCCTCGGCGAGCAGCACGACCTGCAGGGCGACGGCGTCGGGCAGGCCGGCCTCGCGCACGAGGCCCAGCACGTGCGCCCGGAAGTCCTCCTTGTGCCGGCGCACGGCCTCCGCGATGCGGGGCGACGTCGCGCCGAGCTCGCCGAACGAGTTGATGAACGCGCACCCCCGGAACCCGTCCTCCCGGAACCACGCGTCGAGGAAGTCGAAGACGCTGAGGATCCGGTCGCGCGGCGTGGCCGCGCCGGCGGCCGCGCGCGCCACGCCCTCCGTCCACTGCCTGGTCCGCAGCGCGAGGACGGCGACCACCAGGTCCTCCTTGGACTGGAAGAGCCCGTAGATCCGCTTGAGCGACACCCCGGCCTCGGCGCGCACGGCGTCCATGCCCACGGCCTGCACGCCGCGCGCGTAGAACAGCCGGTCGGCGGCCGCGACCACCGCGTCGCGCGCCGCCTTCTCGTCGACCATCGTTCACCCTCCCGTCGCCGCCCCTCCCCTTGCGGGGAGAACCATCGTTCTCTACTGTAGCGAACAGCGGGAGAACGATCGTTCTCCCCTCCTTCGGAAGGGGCACCACCATGGGCTACATCACCGTCGGGCAGGAGAACAGCACGGACGTCGAGCTCTACTACGAGGACCAGGGCTCCGGGCAGCCGGTCGTCCTCGTGCACGGGTACCCGCTCGACGGGCACAGCTGGGAGCTGCAGACCCGCGAGCTCCTCGCCGCCGGGTACCGCGTGATCACCTACGACCGCCGCGGGTTCGGCGCGTCCAGCAAGGTCGGCTCGGGGTACGACTACGACACGTTCGCGAAGGACCTCGACACCGTCCTGACGACGCTCGACCTGCGAGACGTCATCCTCGTCGGCTTCTCGATGGGCACCGGCGAGCTCGCCCGGTACGTGCGCAACCACGGCCACGAGCGAGTCGCCAAGCTCGCGTTCCTCGCCTCGCTCGAGCCGTTCCTCGTGCAGCGCGACGACAACCCCGAGGGCGTGCCGCAGTCCGTCTTCGACGGCATCGTCGACGCGGCCCGCGGTGACCGCTACGCCTGGTTCACCCAGTTCTACAAGGACTTCTACAACCTCGACGAGAACCTCGGCACGCGGATCTCCGAGGAGGTCGTGCGGGCGAACTGGAGCACCGCCGTGGGCTCGGCGCCCGTCGCCGCGTACGCCGTCGTCCCCACGTGGATCGAGGACTTCCGGCCCGACGTCGAGGCGGTCCGCGCCGCGGGCCTGCCCACGCTGATCCTGCACGGCACGAAGGACAACATCCTGCCGATCGACGCCTCGGGCCGGCGCTTCCACGCCGCCGTGCCCGACGCCGAGTACGTCGAGGTCGAGGGCGCGCCCCACGGCCTGCTGTGGACGCACGCGGACGAGGTCAACGCGGCGCTGCTCGCGTTCGTCCAGCGCTGAGCACGACCCCGCGAGCGCTCAGCTCGCGGTGAGCAGGTAGTCGTCGGCGTCGTCGTCCCACGCGAGGGCGACGGCGCCGGCGGCCGCGGCGCCCTTCGCGAACTGCAGGAACCCGCGGTAGCCGAGCGCCTTCTCCGAGAAGTCGGGGCGGCGCTTGCGCACCTCGTTCTTCAGCCCGGACAGCGGCGCGCTCCCGCCGGCGTCGCGCACCACCTGGCGCAGCAGGTCGAACGCGCCCTCGGTGTCCTGCTGCGCGGGCAGCGCCACCTCCGGGTCGCCGGCCGACGGGCCGTCCGACAGCACGACGAAGTCGCGGTCGGCCAGGAAGCGCAGGAACTCGCCGAACGTGCGGAAGCCGTAGTCCGACTCGCTGAACGTGGGGTCCTTGCGCACCAGCGTGCGCTTGAGCATCGACGCCGTGACGGAGCCGCTGGTGGAGGCCTGCAGGTCGGCGAGCGTCTGCGCCACCCGGACCTCCATCGTCGCGTCCTCGCCCGCGGGCGCCGCGTCCTCCTGCTCGAGGTCCGTCTCGACCACGGACTCGACGGGCTCGGCCGCGGGCTCGACGGCGGCCTCGGCCGCGGGCGCCTTCCTGCGACGGCGGGTCCCCGACGTCGCGCCGGACGTCGCGGGCGCGGGCTCCTCGGCGGGAGCGGGGGTCTCCGCGGCCTCCGCCGGGGACTCGACCGGGGCGGGGGTCTTGGCCCGGCCCCCGCGGCCGCCGCCGGACCGGCCGGTCCCCTTGCCGCCGCGCCCGGACCGCTTGGGCGCGGACGCCTCGGACTCGTCGGGCACGTCGACGCCCTCGAGCCGGTCGTAGAAGAGGAACTCGTCGCACGCGGGGGGCAGCAGGCGGGACGTGGAGTTCTCCACGCCGACGCCGATGACCTTCTTGTCGAGCTCGCGCAGCTTGTGGACGAGGGGGGAGAAGTCGGAGTCGCCCGTGCACATGACGAACGTGGTGATGTACTCGCGCTCGAACGCCATCTCGATCGCGTCGACCACCATCTTGATGTCGGCGGCGTTCTTGCGGGACGCGCCCATGCGCTGCGTCATCTCGATGAGCTCGACCTGGTGGCGGGTCAGCATCCGCCGGTCCTCGTCGAAGTACGACCAGTCCGCGTACGCGCGGCGCACCACGACGCGGCCGCGCACCGCGAGGGCGTCCGCGATGGGCTTGAAGTCGAACTGCATGCCGCCCAGGTGGTCGCGGGCGCCGAGCGCCAGGTTCTCGTAGTCGAGGAAGACGGCGAGGCGCTCTTCGGTGTCCATGCACGTCAGGCTACGGCGTCGCGTGCTCCGCCGCGGGCCCAGGGCCGGGTACCACGCCGCCAGTCGCACCGTCCAGGTTCCGGGCGTTCGGTCACCCTTTCTTCACCCTCTATCCTGTGTCGGTCCCGACGACGCGACGCCTTGGAGGCTCACCTTGTCAGCAGATCCCGGAGCCACCACGGCGACGGACGACATCGTCCCCGACCCCGCGCTCCCCCCGACGGCCGTCCCGGCCGAGGACCTCAAGCCCCGCTGGACGCCCGCGAAGATCGCGCTCTGGGCGGCGATCGCGCTGCTCGGCGGGGTCGCCTGGGTGATGATCGCGCTGGTCCGGGGCGAGACGATCAACGCGATCTGGTTCGTCTTCGCGTCGGTGTGCACGTACCTCATCGGGTACCGCTTCTACTCGAAGGTCATCGAGCGGTACATCACCCGCCCCGACGACCGGCGCGCCACCCCCGCCGAGACGCAGGAGGACGGCAAGGACTTCGTCCCCACCGACCGCCGCGTGCTGTTCGGCCACCACTTCGCCGCCATCGCCGGCGCCGGCCCGCTGGTGGGCCCGGTCCTCGCCGCGCAGATGGGGTACCTGCCCGGCACCATCTGGATCATCGTCGGCGTGGTGCTCGCGGGCGCCGTGCAGGACTACACGGTGCTGTTCTTCTCCATGCGCCGCGGCGGCCGCACCATCGGCCAGATGGCGCGCGAGGAGCTCGGGCGGATCGGCGGCGTCGCCGCGATCGTCGCGTCCCTGCTCATCATGATCATCATCGTGGCGATCCTCGCCCTCGTGGTCGTCAACGCCCTCGGCGAGAGCCCGTGGGGCGTGTTCAGCGTCTCGATGACCATCCCGATCGCGCTGTTCATGGGCGTCTACCTGCGGTTCCTGCGCCCGGGCAAGATCACCGAGGTCTCCCTCATCGGCTTCGTCCTGCTGCTCGCCGCGATCATCGGCGGCGGCATGGTCGCCGACACGGCGTGGGGCGCCGACGTGTTCACCCTCGACCGCACCACGATCGCCGTCGGCGTCATCGTCTACGGCTTCGTGGCCGCCGTCCTGCCGGTGTGGCTCCTGCTCGCCCCGCGCGACTACCTGTCCACCTTCATGAAGGTGGGCGTCATCGTGGTGCTCGCCGGCGCCGTCGTCATCGTGCGGCCCGAGATCAACGTGCCCGCGATCAGCGAGTTCGCGAGCGGCGAGACCGGCCCGGTGGTGTCCGGCAACCTCTGGCCGTTCCTCTTCGTCACGATCGCGTGCGGCGCACTGTCCGGGTTCCACGCGCTCATCTCGTCGGGCACGACGCCGAAGCTCGTGGAGAAGGAGCGCCAGACGCGCTTCATCGGCTACGGCGGCATGCTCATGGAGTCGTTCGTCGCGATCATGGCGCTGGTCGCCGCGATCTCGATCGACCGGGGCGTGTACTTCGCGATGAACTCGTCGGCCGCGGCCACGGGCGGCACCATCGAGGGCGCGGTCGCGTTCGTGAACTCGCTCGGCCTCGCCGGCGTCAACCTCACGCCCGACACCCTGAGCACCCTGGCCAGCCAGGTGGGAGAGCCGTCGATCGTGTCCCGCACCGGCGGCGCGCCGACGCTCGCGCTCGGCCTGGCGACGATCATGCACCAGCTCGTCGGCGGCACCGCGATGATGGGCTTCTGGTACCACTTCGCGATCATGTTCGAGGCGCTGTTCATCCTCACCGCCGTCGACGCCGGCACCCGCGTGGCCCGCTTCATGCTGCAGGACACCATCGGCAACGTGGCCCCCCGGTTCAAGGACGTGAGCTGGCGACCAGGGGTGTGGGTCTGCACCGCGATCATGGTCGCGGGCTGGGGCACGATCCTCTACCTGGGCGTCACCGACCCGCTCGGCGGCATCAACACGTTCTTCCCGCTGTTCGGCATCGCGAACCAGCTGCTCGCGGCGATCGCCCTCGCCGTCGTGCTCGCCATCGTCGCCAAGCGCGGCCGCGCCTACTGGGCGTGGCTGTGGATCGTGGCCGTGCCGCTCGCCTTCACGGCGCTCATCACCATCTGGGCGTCGTTCGAGAAGATCTTCTCGGACGTGCCCCAGGTCGGGTACTGGGCGCAGCACCGGGCGTTCCAGGACGCGCTCGCCGCCGGCGAGACCTCGTTCGGCACCGCCCCCGACGTCGCGGCGATGGAGGCCGTGGTCCGCAACACCTTCGTGCAGGGCACCCTGTCGATCGTGTTCGTGGTGCTGTCGATCATCGTGATCATCGCGGCGGTGGTCGTGACGATCAAGGCGTTCCGCGACGGCGGCGGCGAGAACCACGAGGACGCGCCCGTCGCGTCCCGGCGGTTCGCCCCGGCGAACCTCTTCGCGACGGCCGAGGAGAAGCGGATCGAGAAGGAGTGGGCCGACGCCGGCCTGCGGGAGACCAGCGGTGCCGGGCACCACTGACGCCCGCACCCTCGGCGCCACCGCGCGCGACGCCGCCCGGGCACTGGCCCGGGCGGCGTCGGCGGGGTGGACGAACCTGCGCTGGTACGTGCGGCAGGTGATGGGCGACGACGCCTACCGCACGTACGTGACGCACGAGCGGTCGGCCCACCCGGACCGCGAGCCGATGGGCGAGCGGGAGTTCTGGCGGGAGCACTACGCGGAGCAGGACCGCAACCCCGGGTCGCGCTGCTGCTGAGCAGGCACGACGGGGAGTTCTCCCCGTGGTGCATCAGACGTGACGCTGGTTACTCTCTTGCGGGCGAAGGGGGTGAGGGCCGGTGGCGGATCTCCGGGTGGACCTTGATGCGGTGACGGAGCTGGGGTCGAGCCTGACCACGGTGGCGGACGAGTTCGAGAACGCGACGACGCGGTCGGACCGGATCGCGGACGCGGTCGGGCACGACGGCCTGGCGGGCACGGTGCGCGACTTCGCGAGCTCGTGGGACGACACGCGGGAGAAGATGACCGAGAACCTCCGGCTGCTGGCGGACGCGTCGGTGCAGGTGGCGCAGGCGTTCACCGACATCGACTCCGACCTCGCCGACGGCATCAGCGGCGACGGCACCCCCGCCCCGGCCCGGACCGGCGGACCGGTGTGAGGCCGGCGGACTGGTCCCCGGTGGGTCTGGACTCGGACCCGACGCCGGGGGATCCGGTGCTGGTGCTCACGGGCGGGCAGGACTATCTGGAGGTCGCGGGCTCGATCGACGACGCGGCGGGCGCGATGTCCCGCCTGGACGTGGCGGGCACGATCTCCCAGGCGGTCGACGCGCTGATGGAGACCAAGGAGGACACGGTCTCGCAGATCCGGCGCGCGCACTCGCGGTATCAGGCCACCGGGGAGGCGCTGGTCGACTACGCGAGCGCCCTCGAGCGGGTGCAGACCGAGACGCTGCACGCACTGGAGCGGGCGCGGCAGGCGCGGGATGCGGCGGACTCCGCGGCCGGGACCCGGGACCGGTACCAGGACCTGGCGGACTCTGCGACCGACGCGGAGACCAAGCGGGAGTATCAGCAGCAGGCGGACAGCGCGGGCGGGAACGCGGACGACGCGAACGCTCAGGCCGCCTCGGCGCGCTCGGACATCGAGTCGGCGGTGGCCGACCGGGACCGGGCGGCGAACGACGCGGTCTCCCGCATCGAGGACATCACCGGCGGTGATGACCTGAACGACTCGTGGTGGGACGACTGGGGATCGAAGGTGGTGGCCGCGATCGCGGACATCGCGGACATGGTCTCCACGATCGCGGGCCTGCTGGCGGTCGTGGTCGCGTTCATCCCGATCGTGGGCACCGCACTGGCGGGGGTGCTGATCGTGGTGGCCGCGGTCGCGGCGATCGTGTCGGCGTTGGCGAACATCACGCTGGCCGCCACGGGGGAACGGTCCTGGGCCGAGGCGGGGATCGCGATCGCGGGCGCTGCGCTGTCGGTGATCGGTCTGGGCGGTGCGGCGAAGGCCGCCACGGGCCTGTCGAAGGCGGCGTTCAAGCAGGGCGCCAAGCAAGGTGCGAAGAAGGCCTGGTGCAAGGTCGGGTTCGGCACCTGCTTCACCGCCGGGACCCTGGTGCGCACGGTCGACGGCGATGTCCCCATCGAGGACCTCACGCCCGGGGACAAGGTCTGGGCCCACAACCTGCAGACCGGGGCCGACGAGCTGCAGCTCGTCATCGAGACGTTCGTGCGCACGACGACCACGCTGTATCACCTGACCATCGGCGGGTCCGTGGTCACGACCACGGACGAGCACCCGTTCATGGTCGCCCACATGGGCTGGATCCTCGCCCGGGACCTGCAGCCCGGCGACATCCTCGTGACCCCCGACACCGGCGACGGCACGGGCACCGGCACGGTCACCCTGGACCGGATCGACGTCGAGCAGCGCCCCGAGGACGACCCGGTCACGGTCTACAACGTCCACGTCGAGACCCACCACACCTACTACGTCCTCGCGGGCGACCTGCCCGTCCTGGTCCACAACGCCGCGGGGCACGGCAAGGCGGCCAACTCGGTGGGTCTCGCGCGCGAGGAGCGCGTCGCCAAGATCGTCGGTGGCAAGGTCGCCAAGGGCCCCGATGGACAGGACATCAAGATCAAGGTCGACGGTGTCGGCTCGACCGGGCTCGACGTCATTGGGCCCAACGGTGAGTACATCTTCGTCGGGGGCCCTGCCAAGGCGAAGGACCCAGCCAAGTTCGGCCACGCACTGAATGTGAGCAAGGCCGCGGCGGACCGGGACGGCGTCCGCGCCATGTACTACCTCGAAGACGGCACTCCCACGAGCGCGATCGATCAGGCGGGTCGAAAGCTGGGCGTCGACAACGTGTTCACGTTCCCCAAGGAGTAGCAGATGTCAGACGGTTTCCTCACGCTCTACGTCTCCGCCGTCCGCGGCACGTGGATCACCGACTGGGTCACGGGGACGGGCGCTCGACTGACGGCACCGGGCACCGACGGGTTGGTCGCCGTGCTCGACCTGGAAGGCGACCGTCACCTCGTCGACCGTGACCAGCTCTCCGGGCTTCTCGCCGAAAACGCCGACCGGACCTTCCAGACATGGTTGTCCGGGTCCGACGACATGATCGTCACGGTCCGACGACACCGGTACGGCGACGACGGGAGCCGGGGTTTCGTCGGCGTGACCTGCTACCTGGACGGACTGGATCCCGACGACGTCGACGCGGTCTCACGTGCGGCGCAGGAGGTGATCGAGACGTCCACCGCCGACGCCCTGGGTCTCGTCGTCGACCGCCGGGGCACGACGGCCGACGTCGACTGGGACTCGTTCGTGGCGTCACCCGGCGTCGTCCCGGCCGTACCGGACCTGCTGATCCTCGCCAGCCCGCAGGCCGCATCCGCAGCGACCCACGAAGGCCGGTGGAGGCCCGACACACCGGTCGTCGGGTTCAGCACCTGGGAGAACACGGCCGCCGGGTGACGGGCGACGGAGCGTCCAGCGTCACGACGACAGGCATCGACTTCCGGAGGAGCAATCCGTGAAGGGCGCAGTCATCGTGTCCACCGGGCTGCGCCTGTGACTCACCGACGTCTTCTTCATCACCGCGGTCGACGGGCGAATCGGACGTAGCCGAGCTGACACACCTGGACGTCACGTACCTCCATGACTGTGCCCTCATGACGTTCTCCACGGAACCGATCAGCGAATGGCCCGGGCGTGGGAGTGTGTTCTTCGGGGTGTCGTGGTCGGGAGACGTCGGCGCTGGCGGGGTTTGCTGGGGAAGCATCGAGCACCGCCGGCCGGCCATCGGCTGAACACAGCCCCGCGACGAATGTCGTCATCCAGTACCTGCGAGACACCGAAAGGCATCCTCCTCATGAGCGCGTCGCCAGAAGACCGGGCCTCGGGACCGAGCCGCCCGGACCCGGCCGACAGGTCCCGCCCCGCCTCCGGCTCCGCCGTCCTCGCCGCCGCTCTCCTGACCGACGACCGCGACACCGTCGGTCGCGCACTGCGGGACGGCGTGGCGGTGGTGCCGCACCTCGAGCGGGAGGACGGGACGCCGCAGGTGCGGGTCTTTCACGCACCCGTCGGCTCGGCGAAGCCGTACGACGTGTGTCTCTTCTCCTCCCCCGAGGCTCTCGAGACGTTCCTCGGGGACGACCCGGGACGCGAGTTCAGCCTGCGTCGTCGCGACTCGCTCGCCCCGTTCCTCACGCGCCACGGCGCGGTGCTCGAGCGGGTCGTGGTCGACCCTGCCGGGCCGCACCCGATGGTCCTCGGCGTCGCCGAGACTCTGGCCGCCCTGGACCTCGACCCCGACGACGATCCGACGGGTATGTCCGACGACTCCGGGGCGGGCATCAGCATCGAGGGCCTGCACGCCATGGCCAGCGTGGACGAGCCCGGAGGGTCACGCGGCATCGGCATCGAGCTCAACCTGCCCGACCACTGGGCCCTGATCGACCTGGAGGACGAGGCGCAGCGCGACCTGCAGATCCGCGCGATCGTCAAGCAGCAGGGCGCGGGGCTCGGCGACCGCGGGGCAGGGCTGCGGCGCGACCTGCGGGAGCAGCTCACCGCGGTCGCCGCGAAGGCCGCGGCCGCGGGCGGGCAGGTGATGGCCTACCTGGTGCTGCCCGGAAAGGACGCCGCCCTCGCGCTCAACCTCACGCTGTACTGGCACGACCTCGGCCCCGAGGCCGGCGAGGTCACGCACCTGCAACGCATCCACGACCGCATCCACCCCCGGCTCGGACCCGACGACGAGCTCACCGTCACCGACACCCTCTCGGGGCCGTTCCTGCGCCACGTCCGCGTCGGCCGGGGTGCGGCCGAGCTCGGCGGCCAGGACGTCTCCCTGCTCCTGGTCGACTACTGGGCGCCGGCTCCCGGCGCACGGTCCGTCGCCCGACTCGCGTTCTCCACCCCGCACGTCGAGATCCGCGACGCGATCCTCGGCCTCACCGACAAGGTCCTCTTCGCCACCGAATGGCTCATGAGCGCGCCCGGCGACGTCACGGGCCCGACCGACGCCGACGCCGCACCGGTGCTCGCCTGATCTCGGCCCGGGGCACGAGGACCTCGGTACCGTGTTCCGCTACTGCCTGAGGAGGAGACGTGCGCGCGATCGTGTTCGAGACCCACGGCGGCCCCGAGGCGCTGCACCTCGCCGACGTCCCCGACCCGCAGGCCGGGCCCGGCCAGGTGCGCGTGCGTGTCGAGGCGGCCGCCGTCAACGGCTGGGACGTGAAGTCGCGTGCCGGGGCGACCGGCGGCCCGGCGCCGACGTCGGCCGTCGTGCCCGGGCTGGAGGTGGCGGGAGTCGTCGACCAGGTCGGGGACGGCGTGGCCGGCGTCGCGCCCGGCGACCGCGTGGTCGGGTTCGCCGTCGGCGGCGGGTACGCGGAGCTCGCCCTCACGTCGGTCTTCGCGCGCGTGCCCGACGGGCTCGCCGCGACCGACGCCGTCACCGTCCCCGTCGCGGCCGAGACCGCGACCCGCGTGCTGCGCCTCCTCGACGTCCGGCCCGGGGAGACCCTGCTCGTGCACGGCGCCTCGGGGTCGGTGGGCGAGCTGGCCGTCCAGCTCGCCGTGCGTCGCGGCGCCCGCGTGATCGGCACGGCGTCGCCGCGGAACCAGGAGCGCGTCGCCGCCCTCGGCGCGACGCCCACCACCTACGGCGCGGGGCTCGTGGAGCGGGTCCGCGCCCTCGCCCCCGACGGCGTGGACGCCGTCCTCGACACCACCGGCGCGGGCGTGCTGCCCGACTCGATCGCCCTGCGCGGCGGCACCGAGCGCATCGTCACCATCGCCGACGACGCCGCGGCGGACCTCGGCGTCGAGGCCAGCTGGCGGTCCGAGCGCGACGCCGGCGAGCTCGCCGAGGCCGTCGACGCCCTGGCCCGCGGCGACCTCGTGACCACCGTCGGCGCGGTGCTGCCGCTGGCCGACGCGCCGAGCGCCCACGCGCTCGTCGAGACGGGCCGCGCGGGCGGCAAGGTCGTGCTGGTGCCCTGACCAGGGCGTTCCCGCCCGATCTGCATCGGCGATCGTCTCACCAGGCGGTCTCATCCTCGCCCGTATCGCGGATGCTGCGTACGATCGCGTGACAAGCCATCCAGAGCGGCCGAGAGTCCTGGCTCGACGACGCCGCAGCAACCCGTTCTCCGACGGAAGCCTCCCGAGGACGAAGGTGCTCACGCCAGGATCGATGGAGTGACGCATGGTCGCAGAGGCATCCCTTTCGCCCACCCCGGCAGCTCAGCCGGCGTTGCCGGCACGCCCGACGGTCTCGTTCGAGCTCATGCCGCCGCGCCGGCCGGACGCCGCCCCCAAGTTCTGGGAGACGGCGCGCCGGCTCGTGGCCGCACGACCGGACTTCGTGTCCGTGACGTACGGCGCCGGCGGCGGTGACCGGGCGACCGCACGCCAGGTCGTGTCCACCCTGCTCGCGGGCACGCCCGTCCTGCCCGTGGCCCACCTGACCTGCGTGGGCGCGCACCGCGAGGACGTCTCCGCCGTCATCGACGACTTCCTCGACGCCGGCACCCGCGCGTTCCTCGCCCTGCGGGGCGACCCGCCGAAGGACCAGCCGGACTGGGAGCCGCCCGCCGACGGCGTCGCGTCCTCGATCGAGCTCGTGCACCTGCTGCGCGAGGTCGAGGCGCGGCGCTGCGCGACCGACCCCGGGGCCGCGCTGCGCGGCGCCGCGCGCCCGATGACGATCGCCGTCGCGACGTTCGTCGACGGCAACGTGCAGGCCGGCACCACCCGGGCCCAGGAGGTCCGGCGCCTCAAGGAGAAGCAGGACGCGGGGGCGAGCTTCGCCATCACGCAGCTGTTCTACGAGGCCGACTCCTACACCGACTTCGTCGCCGAGGCCCGCGCGGCCGGGGTGACGATCCCGATCCTCGCCGGGCAGCTGCCCACGACCGAGCCGCGCCGGCTCCGTCGCGTCGAGGAGCTCACCGGCGTCCGCGCGCCCCGGCACCTGCTGGACGCGCTCGACGCCCTGCCGGACCCGGAGGCCCAGCACGCCTACGGGACCGCGCGTGCCGTGGAGCTCGCCCAGCGCGTGCTCGACGCGGGCGCACCCGGCATCCACGTGTACACGTTCAACAAGTACCGTCCCGCTCTGGACCTGCTCGAGGGTGTCCACCTCGGCGGACCGGCGCCGGCCGACGCCACGTCGGACGGCGCGGACCTGGCCAGAAGGCCGTGGGTACCGAGCATCCCGACCCAGGCTCCCGCCGTCTGACGCGCGGAGCCCGAACTCTGGAGTGCTCATGTCCACCACATCGACACGCCCCACCCCCGCCACGGCATTTCCCGGTGGCACGATCCTCGGCTACCCGCGCATCGGGCGCCGCCGCGAGCTCAAGAAGGCCGTCGAGTCGTTCTGGGCCGGGCGCACCGACGCCGTCGACCTGGAGGTCGCGGCCGGCGCGCTGCGCCGCGAGACGGCCCGCCGCCTCGTCGACCTCGGCCTCAACCCCGACGACGGCTCCGTGCCCGGCGCGTTCTCCTACTACGACCAGGTGCTCGACGTCGTCGCGCTGCTGGGCGCCGTCCCCGAGCGGTTCCGCGACCTGCTCGACGACGAGGACGGCTCGCTCGAGCTCGACGGCTACTTCACCGTGGCCCGCGGCCGCGGCGAGGACGCCCCGCTCGAGATGACCAAGTGGTTCGACACCAACTACCACTACCTCGTGCCGGAGATCAGCGAGACGACGCCGGTCTCGTTCGCCGACCACCGCATCGTGCGCGAGTACGCCGAGGCCAAGGAGGCCGGCGTCACGACGCGCCCGGTGCTCGTGGGCCCGGTGACGTTCCTCGCGCTGTCGAAGGCGGCCGACGAGGCGGGCGAGGGCTTCCACCCGCTCGACCGGCTCGACGACGTCGTCGCCGCGTACGCCGACCTGCTCCGCGCGCTGGCCGCCGTCGGCGTGCCGTGGGTGCAGCTCGACGAACCCGCGCTCGTCACGGACTCCCTCGACGTGCCGGCGGAGCGCCTGCACGCGGCGATCGCCTCGGCGTACCGCACCCTGGCGACCGACCTCGCGACGGCCACCGACGACACCGCCTCCGAGGACTCGGCGGGCGTGCGGCCCGCGATCCTGTTGACGGCGCCGTTCGGCGGGCTCGGCGACGACGGACTCGCCGTGCTCGCGGGCACCGACGTCGACGCGATCGCGATCGACCTGGTCAAGGGCGCCGTGCCCGCCGGCCCGGTCCCGGGTCTCGAGGACAAGACCCTCGTCGCCGGCGTGGTCGACGGGCACAACGTCTGGCGGGCCGACCTGGCCGCCAAGCTCGACGTCGTCGAGTCGCTGCGGGGCCTCGGCGCCGGGGCCCTCGCCGTCGGCACGTCGACGTCGCTGCTGCACGTGCCGCACGACGTCGAGGACGAGGTCTTCGACCAGCAGGCGGCGGGCACCACGCTCGACCCGCGCCTGCGCGACTGGCTCGCGTTCGCCGACCAGAAGGTGGGCGAGGTCGCGACCCTGGCCCGTGCCCTCGCCGACGGGCGGGAGTCCGTCGCGGACGCGCTCGCCGCGTCGTCCGCGGCCGTGGCCTCGCGCGCGACGGCGGAGGGCGTCGTCGTGCCCGCGGTGCGCGACCGGGCCGCGGCGCTCACCGACGCCGACTTCGCCCGTGGCCCGTACACGGAGCGCGCTGCCGCGCAGGCCGCGCGGCTCGACCTGCCCCCGCTGCCCACGACGACGATCGGCTCGTTCCCGCAGACCCCGGAGATCCGCAAGGCCCGCGCCGCGTGGACGAAGGGCGAGCTGTCCGACGCCGACTACTCCGCCGCGATGCGGGAGGAGATCGGGCGCGTCGTGACGCTGCAGGAGGAGCTGGGCCTCGACGTGCTGGTGCACGGCGAGCCCGAGCGCAACGACATGGTGCAGTACTTCGCCGAGCAGCTCGACGGCTTCGCGGTGACGGCGAACGGCTGGGTGCAGTCGTACGGGTCGCGCTGCGTGCGCCCGCCGATCCTCTGGGGCGACGTGCAGCGCCCGGCGCCGATCACGGTCGAGTGGTCCGCGTACACGGCGTCGCTCACCGCGAAGCCGGTCAAGGGCATGCTCACGGGCCCGGTGACGATCCTCGCGTGGTCGTTCGTCCGCGACGACCAGCAGCTCGGCGACACCGCCAACCAGGTGGGCCTGGCCCTGCGCGACGAGATCGCGGACCTCGAGGCGGCGGGCATCGGCATCGTGCAGGTGGACGAGCCCGCCCTGCGCGAGCTTCTGCCGCTGCGCCGGGCCGACCAGCCCGCCTACCTCGACTGGTCGGTCGGGTCGTTCCGGCTCGCGACGTCGGGCGTCGCGCCGGCCACGCAGGTGCACACCCACCTGTGCTACTCGGAGTTCGGCGAGGTCATCGGCGCGATCGACGGCCTCGACGCCGACGTGACGTCGGTCGAGGCGGCCCGCTCCCGGATGGAGATCGTGCCGGAGCTCGCCGACGCCGGGTACTCCCGCGGCATCGGGCCGGGCGTCTACGACATCCACTCCCCGCGCGTGCCGTCGTCCGACGAGGTCACCGAGCTGCTGACGCTCGCCGTCAAGGCGATCGACCCGGCGCTCGTGTGGGTCAACCCGGACTGCGGGCTCAAGACCCGCCGGTACGCGGAGGTCGAGCCGGCGCTCGCCCACCTGGTCGCCGCCGCCCGCGAGGTCCGCGCGACCCTCTGACCGGTGCCGTCGCCCGGGTGACGCAATAGACGTCGACCCGGGCGACGGTCCCGTGCCACCATGGAAGGGCCGGTCGTGCCCTCGGGGCGCGAGCGGACCACGACTTTTCCCACGAGCGAGGAGACAGCGATGCCGGGCGTCGCAGGGAGCGGGGTGGGCCAGCAGGCCTGCTCGGGCAGTCCCGCCTGCCCCGGCACCGCCTCCGTCTGAGCCCCGTCGGGGCCGGCAGGTGAGGCGGTGCGGGGCTTCGCCCTGCCCACCCCCGCTCACCTGAAAGCCGATCCCCCATGACTCCGCTCACCGAGCAGCAGCTCCGCGCCTCCCTCGTCAACGCCACCCGCAGCGAGCGGCAGCGCATGATCGTCCCCGACCTCGCCGAGGTCGACTGGGACCGCCTCGACTACCTGGGCTGGCGCGACCGCAAGCAGCCCTTGTCCGCGTACGTCGTCATGACGCTCGACGACGAGCCGGGCGCCGAGCCCGTCGGCGTCCTCCTGCGCGCCACCGAGCGCACCGGCCCGCGCCGCGCCGCCATGTGCGCGTGGTGCGAGGACGTCGTCGAGACCCGCGACGTCCAGCTCTTCGTCGCGAAGCGCGGCGGTGCCGCCGGCCGTAAGGGCGACACCATCGGCACGCTCGTCTGCGGCGACTTCCGCTGCTCCCGCAACGTGCGGCGTCGTCCCACCCTCGCCGAGGCGGGGCGCGACGACCCCGGCGTCCGCGAGGCGATCGTCGAGCGGCGCGTCGCCGCCCTGCGCGAGCACACCCGCAAGTTCCTGGACGAGGTGCGCCGCACCGCCTGACCGGCGCGGGCTCCGGCGTTCGCCGAGGGCGATCACCGTGGATCTGGCACTCTCCCATCGAGAGTGCTAAATCTTCTGGTGTAGCCACGGCGGCGCCGGAGGGGCCGGCCCGCCGTTTCGCGACAGGGGCCGCCAGCGCGGCCTCATGACGAGGAGGTGATGCGCGATGGCTACCTACCGGGACCCGTTCCAGGAGATGGACCGACTGTTCGGCTCGCTCGCCCTGAACGGCCGGAGCGCTCCGGGCATGCCGATGGACCTGTTCCGCGAGGGCGACCACTACGTCCTTGCGGTCGACCTGCCCGGGATCGACCCCGGCAGCATCGACGTCTCGTGCGAGGACCGGACACTGACGATCCGGGCCGAGCGCACGCCACGCTCCGCCGAGGGGCAGTGGCTGCTGCGCGAGCGCACCACCGGCACCGTCGCCCGGCAGCTCACGCTCGGCCGCGGGCTGGCGCTGGACCAGATCTCGGCATCCTACGCCGACGGCGTGCTCACGCTGACCATCCCCGTCGCGGAGGACGCCAAGCCGCGCCGCATCGAGGTGACCCACTCCGCCGCCCCCACGGCGATCGAGGCCGGCTCCTGACCGCACGCCGCGGGGGGAGGGGTCCAAGTGCCCCGCGCCCCCCCCGTCGGAAACCCCCTCCCGGGCGGCTCCCCTCTTCCCCCCCCCCCCCCCCCCCACACACAAACCCCCCCCCCCCCCCCCCCCCCTCACCACAATTCT
>NZ_JBHJVM010000001.1:423357-487325 GCF_042264825.1 Isoptericola sp. NPDC056134 | reverse complement strand
CGCCCCACCATGGGGGGAGTCTGAGGTCACCTGTAGCCGGCAAAGAGGGCCCGGTCCCGTCTGGCCCCGAGCCACGTCAGCGGTAGAAGCCCTCGCGGAGGTTGATGCCGTGCTCGACCCACGCCTTGAGCGCGGCGAGCATGCCGGTCCAGCCCTCGCAGTTGCCGAACGCGTTCTTCGCGCCGCCGGCCGTGAGGGCCCAGGACGACTCGGTGATGGTGACGAGGGTGCGGGTGTCGTCGTCGAGCGGCTCGAGCTCGAACGTGGTCGTGGTCGACGCCGACCCGTCGGCGGTGTCCGCGCCCTCCCACCGGATGACGATGCGCCGCGGCGGGTCGGCCTCGACGACGGTGACGGGGAACCGGCCGGGGAAGTCCGCGAAGTCCCAGGACACGTCGGCCCCGGGCTCCAGGCGCCCGCGGGCGCCGCCGGTCGTGAAGTACCGGGACAGCTGTGCGGGGTCCGCGATGGCCTCGTAGACGTCGCGGCTCGGGCGCGAGACGCGGCCCGAGACCGTGAAGGTGAGCTCGGAGAGTGCCTGCTTCTCGTTCATGTTGTATTTTTATCACATGAACGACTCGGCGCCCAGGGACGACGACGACCCCACCGACGACGACGCCGTGTTCAAGGCCCTCGCGGCGCCGGTGCGCCGGCGCATGCTGGACGCGCTCAAGGAGTCCACCCGCACCACCGGCGAGCTGTGCGCGCTGTTCCCCCAGCTCGACCGCACCACCGTGCTGCAGCACCTGCGCGTGCTCGAGCGGGCCGAGCTCGTCACCGGCCGGAAGGTCGGTCGCGAACGCCACCTCGCGCTCGCGCCGCTGCCCATCAAGCGCCTCCACGACCGGTGGATCGGCGAGTACGCGCGCGCCGCCGTCGACCTGCTCGGGCGGCTGGACGACGACGCCTGACCGGCGCGTGGCCCCTGCCGGCTCGCGTCAGGTCGCGGCGGGCAGCACCAGCGTCGCGGCGCTGACGACGCCCACGACGGCCGCGGCGACCGCCCCGGCCGCCTCACGGACCACGCTCCCCCGCCACCACGTGGCCGCCAGCTCGCGCATCCGGGCATCGGCCTCGCGGCGGCGGTCGCGCGGGACGCGGGGCCGGAGCCAGCCGGAGCCCTCGGCGAGCGTGAGGAGCGCGGCGGTGCGGTCGCCGGGCGCGGCGCCGTCGAGCAGGACGCCGTGCACGCGACGACGCAGGGCGGCGACGGCCGGCCCGTCCACCGTGCGCCACCGGGTGCTCCGGAGCACGCCCCAGACGGCCCGGTCCTCGCGCCGGAGCAGGCCCTGGGCGACGAGCCCGTCGAGCAGCGGCCGCTCGACGCGGCGCGCCAGCACGTCGACGAGCTCCGTCGCGCGCCGGGGGACCGACGCCGCGAGGTCGAGGACGTCGTCGAGCTCCCGGCGCCCGGTCGGCGCGCGGTCGAGGACCACGACCGGTCCCTCGTCGCCGGCCGTCGGGGGCAGTGCGACCCGGCCCGCGATCACCAGCTCGACGAGCAGCGCGCCGGCGAGCCGGTAGGGGGCGTCGTCGAACACGGACGGCCCGGTGCGCAGGTCGTCGTGGGCCAGGAGCAGCAGCTCTTCGGCGATGAGCACGTGGTCGGACCTCCCGTGAAGCGCCTGGTCGTGGCCTCGTTGCCTACCAGTGCGCCGACTCTGCCACACCCGACCGCGCCTGCGGCACCCCCCACGGGTTACCGTCCTGCAACGGCGCGGGCAGCGCGTCCTGCGGGGCGTCCTGGAACGTGACGCCGCGCAGGAACCGGCCGATGGCGGCCGTGCCCACGGACGTCGCGTCGCTCGTCGTGGCCGGCCACGGGCCGCCGTGCTGCATCGCCGGCGTGACGGCGACGCCGGTGGGCCACCCGTCGACGAGCACGCGCCCCGCGTGCCGGCCCAGGGTGGCCAGCAGCCCGGCCACCTCGGCCCCCTCGTCCGGCCCGCGGTGCACGGTCGCGGTGAGCTCGCCGGGGAAGAGCTCGGCCACGACCGCCCCCAGGTCCGTGCCCTCGGGGTAGGTGACGAGCACGCCGAACGGCCCGAACACCTCCTCGAGCACCGTGTCGCGGTGCTCGCGCAGGGTGGCGAGGTCTGTCTCGACGAGGGTGGGCGTCGCGCGGACGACGCCGTCCTCCCCGGCGTCGGCGACGCCCTCGGCCAGCACCGTGACGCCGGGGGTGCCGAGGACGGCGGAGCGCCCCGCGACGTACCCGGCGCCGACGCGCGCGTTGAGCAGCGCGTGCGCGGGCACCGCGGCGGCCGCCTCGGCGACGACGTCCCCGAGGTCGTGCCCCTCGGGGACGAGCAGGAAGCCGGGCTTGGTGCACAGCTGGCCGGCCGAGCCGCTCACGGACCCGACCCATCCCCGGGCGATCTCCGCGCCGCGGTCGGCGAGGGCGGCGGGACGCACGAGCACCGGGTTGAGCGAGCCGAGCTCGCCGTAGAACGGGATCGGGTCGGGGCGCGACGCCGCGGCATCGGCGAGCAGCCGGCCCACGCGCGTGGAGCCGGTGAACGCGGCAGCCCGGACCGCGGGGTGCCCCAGCAGGTCACGACCGGCGTCGTCGCCCTCGACCAGGGCGAACGTGCCTTCCGGCAGCCCGACGCCGGCGAGGGCCTCGGCCATGAGGTCGGCGACCCGGCGGGACAGCTCGACGTGCCCGGGGTGCGCCTTGACGAGCACGGGGCAGCCGGCGGCGAGCGCGGCCGCGGTGTCGCCGCCGGGCACGGAGAACGCGAAGGGGAAGTTGCTCGCCGCGAAGACGAGCACGGGCCCGACCGGCCACAGCGTGCGGCGCAGGTCGGGGCGGGGGCCGAGCACGAACTCCGGGTCGGCGGCGTCGAGCCGCACGTCGAGGTAGGCGCCGGCCTCGACCACCCGGGCGAACAGCCGCAGCTGCACGCGGGTGCGCTTCAGCTCGCCGCGCAGCCGCGCCTCGGCCAGCCGGGTCTCGGCCGCGGCGAGCGCGACCAGCTCGTCCTCGTGCGCGCCGAGCGCGTCGGCGACGGCCCGCAGCGCGTCGGCCCGGGTCGACGGGGGGAGGTTCGCGAGGAGGGGTGCGGCGGCGGCCGCCGCGCGGGCCGCCTCCTGCGCCTCCGCGGGGGCGGTCGTCGTCGGGGCACCTGTCGGGGTCGTCATCGTCTGCACCTCAGAACTGGAAGCCGGTGGGGAACGGGTCGCTCGGGTCGAGCAGGTAGGTGCCCAGGCCGGTGACCCAGGCACGGCCGGTGATGGTGGGCACGACGGCGGGGATCCCGGCGACCTCGGTCTCCCCCACCAGCCGGCCCACGAAGCGCGAGCCGATGAACGACTCGTTGACGAAGTCCGTGTCGAGGGCGAGCTCGCCCCGCGCCCAGAGCTCCGCCATCCGGGCGGACGTGCCGGTGCCGCACGGCGAGCGGTCGAACCACCCAGGGTGGATCGCCATCGCGTGCCGGGAGTGCTCCGCAGTGGAGCCCGGCGCGATGAACTCGACGTGATGGCAGTGGTCCACGCCCGCGATCGTGGGGTGCGACGGCGGGGCCGTCGTGTTGATCGCGTCCATGATCGCGAGCCCGGCGGCGAGGATGTCCTGCTGGCGGGCGCGGTCGAACGGCAGCTTCACGTCGTCGAGGTCGACCATGGCGTAGAAGTTGCCGCCGAACGCCAGCGAGTAGGGGACGGTGCCGAGCCCGGGCACGTCGACCTCGTCGTCGAGCCGCACGACGAAGCTGGGCACGTTCTCGATCGTCACCGACTCGGCGTGCCCGTCGCGCACCTCCACCCGGGCGACGACCACCCCGGCCGGGGTGTCCAGCCGGATGGTGGTCGTCGGCTCGGTGACCGTCACCATGCCTGTCTCCACCAGCACGGTGGCGACGCCGATCGTGCCGTGGCCGCACATCGGCAGGCAGCCGGAGACCTCGATGTACACGACGCCGAAGTCGCAGTCGTCGCGCGTCGAGGGCTGCAGGATGGCGCCGCTCATCGCGGCGTGCCCCCGCGGCTCGTTGACGAGCAGCTTCCGCACGTCGTCGAGGTGCTCGATGAAGTGCAGCCGCTTGTCGTTCATCGTGGCGCCGGGGATCACCCCGAGGCCCGACGTGACCACGCGGGTGGGCATCCCCTCGGTGTGCGAGTCGACGGCGGTGAAGGTGCGGGACGATCGCATGGTCGGCCTCTCTGGGACGGGCCCGGTGCCGGGCTCGGGTGGTTGTCCAGGCTCAGCGCTGGGCGATGTACGCGAGGGCCTTCTCGGTGTCGGCACGCACGGTGGCCTCCTGCTCCGGGGACAGCGGGCCGCGCGGCGGGCGGGTCTCGATGCCGAACGGGCGCCCCGCGATCTGCGTGGACAGCTTGATGGCCTGCACGAACTCGGTGCGCGAGTCCCAGCGGAACATGGCGACCACGTTCTCGTACAGGTCCCGCGCGTCGGTGATCTTCCCGGCCCGCACCAGCTCGTAGAGCTCGACGGCGACCTCGGGGATCGCGTTCGGGTAGCCGGCGAACCAGCCGGTCGCGCCCATCACGAGCGACTCGAACAGCAGGTCGTCGGCGCCGGCGATGACGTCGATGTCGGCCACCTCGCGCAGCTCGGAGATCCGGCGCACGTCGCCCGAGAACTCCTTGATGGCGACCACGTTCTCGAGCTGCGCGAGCTCGGCGACGAGGTCCGGCGTGAGGTCCACCTTGGTGTCGAACGGGTTGTTGTAGACCATGATCGGCAGGCCCACCTCGTTGACGCGGGCGTAGTGCTCGACGATCTCGCGCCGGTTGGCCCGGTAGATCGTCGGCGGCAGCAGGAGGACGGCGTCCGCGCCGTCCTCCTGGGCGAGCTCGGCCCAGTGCTGGGCCTGGTGCCAGCCCACGCCGTGCACGCCCGCGATGACGATGCCGCGGCCGGCGACGGCCTCCACGGCGGTCTGCACGACCTTGCGGCGCTCGTCGTCCGTGAGGGACGAGTACTCGCCGAGCGAGCCGTTGGGGCCCACGCCCCGGCAGCCGGCGTTCATCAGGTGGTCGACGTGCGCGGCGTAGCCCGCGTAGTCGACGGCGAGCCCGGCGGGCGCCGCGGCGTCGGGGGTGAACGGCAGCGTCGTCGCGACGACGACGCCGCCCAGGTCGATCTTCTGGGAGCTCATGCGGTGTGTCCTCTCGGTTCGCGCGCCCCGACTTCGGGGCGCGAGGGGTCGGTGTGGGTGGGGTCGGATCACGTGGGGTCGTCGGGCAGGGTGGCGAGGTCGCCGAGCCGGACGGGCACGACGAGGGGCCGCCGGTCGGGCACCGCGGGCGCCGCCCCCGTGCCCTCGTCGGCCGCGGACCCCGCGGCCCCGACGAGCTCCGCGACCGTGCGGCCGCAGATCCTCGCCTGGCAGGGGCCGAGACCGGCGCGGCTGGTGAGGCGGACGGAGCGCAGGTCGGTCGACGCGGTGGCGCAGGCGGCGGCGCGCAGCGTGCCGGCGTCGACCTCCTCGCAGCGGCAGACGAGCGTGTCGTCGCGCAGCCACGACGTCCAGCCGCTGCGGATGCCGTGCGCGGCCTCGAGCCGGCGCGCGAAGTCGGCGGACCGCCCGCGACGGCGGACGGCGCGGGCGAGCGCCGCGTCGTCGGACACGGCGTCGGTCGCGGCATCGTCGGAAGGGGAGGCGGCGTGGTGCCCGGCCACCCAGCCCTCGGCGAGCGCGGCCTCGGCCCCGCCGATGCCGGTCAGCTCGCCGGCGGCCCACACGCCGGGCGCGGTGGTGCGCTGGCGGTCGTCGACGACGACGAAGCGGTCCGGCGAGATCGCGCACGCCGCCGCGACGGCGAGCTCGAGGCGCGGCGTGAACCCGTGCGAGACGCACACGGCGTCGGCCGCGACGGTCCGCTCGGTGCCCGGCACGGGCGACCACCGCGCGTCGACGCGCGCGATCGTCACCTCCTCGACCCGGCCGTCCCCGCGCACGGCGACCACGGCCTCGCCGACCCGGTACGCGACCCGGTGCCGGGCGAGCGCGGCGGCGTACCCGCCGAGCTCGCCGGTCTTGTGCGCCGCGCCCAGCAGCCCGGCCGGCCGCGCGCCCCACCCGCGGACCAGCGCCGCCGGGGTCGCGGCCTCGTGCACCGACAGCACGCGCGCGCCGGTGCGCAGCAGCGACGTGGCGACCGGCAGCAGGAACGGGCCCGCGCCGGCGACGACGACGCGGTCGCCGACGGCCACGCGCTCGGCCTTGGCGAGGGCCTGGGCCGCGCCGGCCGTCGTGACGCCGGGCAGCTGCCAACCGGGGAACGGGAGCGTCCGGTCGTGGGCACCCGTGGCGAGCACGAGCGCGTCGGGGGTGAGGGTGAGGTGCTCGCGCCCCCCGGCGTCGGCGGGGCCGACCAGCACCCGCAGCCGCACGCCGTCGTCGAGCCGCTCCAGCGCCCACACCTGGGCGGACGTCAGCAGCGTGACCCGCGGGTGCCCGGCGACGACGTCGCGCAGCGCCGTGAACGTGCCCCAGCCGTGGTGGAAGGAGGCCTCGTCGGGCGAGGTCCCGCCGCCCGGGAGCACCCGGTGCCGCCAGAACTGCCCGCCCACCTGGTCGGACGCGTCGAGCAGCGTCACGTCGGCGCCCGCGCGGGCCGCGGCGCGCGCGGCGGAGAGGCCGGCCGGCCCGGCTCCGACCACGACCACGGTGCGGCGGCTCATGAGGTCACCCCCGGCAGCGGGTCGTGCTGCGTCTCGACGACGTCCCCGTCCGCGGCGCGCCGCAGGCACGCCCGCACGTCGCGGGCCCCGTTGACGGTGACGAGGCAGTCGAAGCACACCCCGATGCCGCAGAACACGCCGCGAGGGGCGCCGTCGACGCTGGTGGTGCGCCACGACCGCCGTCGGGCGGCCAGCAGCATCCCCGCGATCGTCTGGCCCTCGGTACCCGCGAAGGGCTCGCCGTCGAGCGTGATGGTCAGCGGGCGCGGCCCGGCGTCCTGCCGGTGCGTGGTCATGAGGCCTCCCCTGGCTCCTCGGAGGGCGAGCCGGCAGCGAGCACCGCCGGGCGGTCGACGCGGAACGGCGCGGGGTCGACCTCGGGCTCCGCGCCGGTGAACAGGTCGGCGAGCAGCTCGCCGCTGACCGGCCCCAGCCCGATGCCGGCGCCCTCGTGCCCGGTCGCGACCCACAGGCCGGGGGTGCGGGGGTCCGGGCCGACGATCGGCAGGTGGTCGGGGACGTAGGGGCGGAAGCCGAGGTAGGTGCGCATGACGCTCGCGTCGGCGAGGAACGGGAACAGCCGCACCGCGCGGGCGGCCATCTCGCGCAGCACGACGGCGCGCAGCCGGTCGTCGAAGCCGACCTGCTCGCGGCTGGACCCGATCAGCACGGTGCCGGCTGCGGTGGACTCGACCACGCTCGACGTCTGCAGCGCGGCGTCGCCGGACTGCGTGGCACCGACGTAGTCGCCGTCGTAGACCTTGTGCCGCACGGCGTGCGGCATCCGGGTCGTCACCAGCACCATCCCGCGGCGCGGGCGCACGGGCAGCGCGACCCCGAGCCGTGCGGCGACGACGCCGGACCACGGTCCTGCGGCCAGGACGACGGCCCCGGCAGGCACGTCGCCGGCGCTGGTGCGGACGCCGACGACCCGGTCGCCGTGGCGCAACGCGCCGGTCACCTCGACGCCGGTGCGCACCCGCGCCCCCGCGCGGCGGGCGGACGCGAGCAGCGCCTCGGCTGCGGCGACGGGCTGCACCTGCGCGTCCTCGGGGTACCAGACCGCGGCCGTGAGGCCGGGGTTGAGGGCGGGCTCGAGCTCGAGGGCGCGGGCGACGTCGATCTCCCGCGCGTCGACCCCGGCGCCGCGCTGCCGGGCGGCGAAGTCGCGCAGCGGCTGCGCACCCTCGGCCGTGGTGGCCGCGACGAGGCCGCCCTTGGGGTCGTACTCGACGGCCGGGAAGCGCGGGCCCAGCTCGTCGGCCAGCTCCTCGACGAGGGTCGGCCAGCGGCGTGCCGCGTGCTGCGCGAGCACCAGCTCGGGGCCGGGCTCCTTGTCGGAGACGAGCAGGTTGCCCTCTCCGTGGGCGGTGGTGCCCGACGCCGCGCCGCCGCGGTCGAGGACGGTCACGGCGAGCCCGCGGCGCGCGAGAGCGCGGGCGCACGCGGCGCCCACGATGCCCGCCCCCACGACCACGACGTCGTCGGTCATCGGCTGCTCCTTGGGTCGATGCTCAGTAATATGTCACATACCAAGACTGGTGAGGGGCCGGCCACGTCGCCGGCCCTGCCGGGTCAGTCCTCCTCGGGTCGCCCCGCCCACCAGCCGGTGGTGTGGCCGATGTGGCGGCGCATGAGGTCCCGCGCCCCGGCGGCGTCGCCGGCCGCGAGCAGGTCGAGCAGCTCGTGGTGCTCGGCCGCCGACTGCTCCAGGTGGTCGGTGGCGACCATCTGGGACAGGCCGAGCAGCCGCGCGCGGCTGCGCAGGTCGGCCACCACGTCCACGAGCAGGGGGTTGCCCGCCAGGGTCGTGAGCCGCAGGTGGAAGTCGCGGTCGGCCTCGAGATAGGTCACGAGGTCGCCCGATCGGGCGCCCGTGACGATGGCGTCCGCCTGCTCGCGCAGGGCCGGCAGCGCGCCCTGCGGGAAGCGACCGGCCAGCTTCTCCATCGCCGGCGGCTCGAGCAGCTGGCGCACCTCGGCGATGTGGCTCAGCATCTCCGGCGACACCTCGGTGACCCGGAAGCCCTTGTTGCGCACCGCGGTGACGAACCCGCGCTTCTCCAGGTCCAGCATCGCCTCGCGCACCGGCGTGGCGGACACGGCGAAGCGTGCGGTGAGCGACGGCACCGAGACCAGCGTGCCCGGGGCGAGATCGCCCGAGACGATCGCCGCGGTGAGCGCCCGCGACACGGTCTCGCGCAGGCTCACCGGCGCCTCGATGCGGCGGAACGACGCGACGGCTTCCGACATGAGCACTTCCTCACGGGGGCTGGTCCGGGGGTGGTGGACATCACAGTAGTGCATGATATGTTACCGCCCACATCGGCTGGCAGGTCAAGACGACCCGCCGGGCGACGGGCACAGGGACCGCGACCCGGCACCCGGCCCACCTGCAGGAACGGCGCAGTTCCGGGCATCTTCCCGGGGTGCGGACCACCCGGCGGACGCGAGGACGCGGACGGCGGCAGCAGTACCGGACGACGACGTCACGCCGGCTCGCCCTGGGCGACGTGGCCCTGCATGTGCAATGTGATATACCACCGAGGAGATTTCGTGGCCATCACCCCGAACCTGGCTCCCGTCCCGACCCGCGCCCCGGCCGTCGCGACGGCCGGTCGTGCCGGCACGCCGCTCGGCACGGACCGCGTGCGCCTCACCGGCGGCCTGCTCCACGACTGGCAGCGGCGCAACCGCGTCGTCACCGTCCCGCACGTCGTCCGCGAGGTGCGGCAGGCCGGGAACCTCGACAACTTCCGGCGGCTCCACGACCCGGCGGTCGGCGACTACCGCGGGCGCTACCCGTTCCTCGACACCGACGTCTACAAGACGCTCGAGGGGATCGCCTACGAGCTCGGCCGCGAGCCGGCCGACGAGGGCGAGGCCGCGGAGCTGGAGACGGCCCGCGACTTCTTCGAGGAGTCCGTGGCGCTGATCGAGCGGGCCCAGCGCGCCGACGGCTACCTCGGCACCTTCTACCAGTCGCCGCAGAGCCCCAAGGAGCCCTGGCAGGACCTCTCGTGGGGCCACGAGATGTACAACCTCGGCCACCTCGCCCAGGCCGCCGTCGCGGCGTCCCGCCAGCTCGGCGACCGCCGCCTGCTCGACGTCGCCGCCCGGTTCGCGGACCTCGTCGTCGAGCGCTACGGCCCCGACGGCGAGCCGGCGTACTGCGGCCACCCCGAGGTGGAGATGGCCCTCGTGGAGCTCGCCCGCGAGACGGGCGACCGCCGCTACCTGGAGCAGGCCCGGCTTTTCGTCGAGCGCCGCGGCGCCGGGACCCTCGAGCACACGATCTTCGCGGCGGACTACTTCCAGGACGCCGTGCCGCTGCGCGAGCTGGGCTCCGTCACCGGGCACGCCGTGCGCATGGTCTACCTCGCGGCCGGGGCCACCGACGTCGCGCTCGAGACGGACGACGACGCGCTCCTCGCCCACCTCGAGCACCTGTGGGACGACATGGTGGCCCGCAAGTCCTACCTCACCGGCGGCATCGGCTCCCGGCACTCCGACGAGGCGTTCGGCGACCGGTTCGAGCTGCCCGCCGAGCGCGCGTACGCCGAGACGTGCGCCGCGATCGGGACGGCGCAGTGGGGCTGGAGACTCTTCCTCGCCACCGGCCGCGCCGACGTCCTCGACCACGTCGAGCGGGTGCTGCACAACGCGTACGCGGTCGGGCTGTCGGAGGACGGCGCCGCCTTCTTCTACGACAACCCGCTGCAGCGCCGCCCCGACCACGAGCAGCGCAGCGGCGCCGAGAAGGACGGCGAGCTGCTGCGCCGGGCCTGGTTCGGCTGCCCGTGCTGCCCGCCCAACGTCGTGCGCTGGACGTCGGAGCTCCAGGACCACCTGGCCGTGGCCGACGACGACTCCCTGACCCTCGCGCTGTACGCGAGCGCCGCGATCGACTCCCCCGCGCTCGACGTGGACGTGACGACCGACCTGCCGTGGGACGGCCGGGTCACCGTGCGTGTGCGCCGCGCCGCCGACGGCCCCACGACGCTCGCGCTGCGCGTGCCCGCCTGGGCCGACGGCGCCACCGCCGCGGTGGACGGTGAGCCCGTGGCCGAGCTCCCGGCCGACGGCTGGCTCCGGCTGACCCGCACCTGGGCTCCGGGCGCGACGGTCGTGCTCGACCTGCCCATGCCGGTCCGCGCCGTCACCGCGCACCCGCACCTGGACGCCGCGCGCGGCAGCGCCGCCGTCCTGCGCGGGCCGCTCGTGTACTGCGTCGAGCAGCAGGACTCCCCCGCCCCGGTGGACGACCTGCTCCTCGCCGCCGAGGACGTGCCCCGGCTCGTGGTCGACGAGGACCACCCGTGGCGCGTGCTGCGCGGCGACCTCGCCGTCGCGCCGCCGAGTGGCGACGACCCGTACCCCCCGCTGGGCGCCACGGCGCCCACCACGCACCGCGCGCCGGTGGCCCTCGTGCCCTACGCGCTCTGGGGCAACCGCGAGGTGGGCGCCATGCGCGTCTTCCTCCGGACGTCCTGACCCGCAACACCGCACCACCGCACTCCCCGACCGACCCGTCGCACCATCCCCACCCTGGGAGGTTTTCCATGACACGACGAGTGACCAGACCAGCCCTCCGTGCCGCAGCGTTCGGCGTCGCGGCCCTCCTCGCGCTCGGCGCGTGCTCCTCCGGCGGCGGAGGCGGGAGCTCGACGGCGAGCACCGCCGGCGGCCTCGAGGGCGAGCCCGCCGAGGGCGGCGTCGTGCAGGTGCTGCAGAACGCCGACTTCTCCTACCTCGACCCGGCCAAGGGCTGGGACGGCGGCGTGAACAACTTCTACCGCCTCGTGTACCGCACGCTCACGACGCCGGCGTCGGGCAGCGCGGAGGACCCGAACGAGATCGTGCCCGACCTCGCCACGGACACCGGCACCGTGTCGGACGACGGCCTCACCTGGACGTTCACGCTCAAGGACGGGCTGAAGTTCGACAACGGGGACCCGATCACGTCCGCCGAGGTGAAGTTCGGCGTCTCCCGCGCCTGGGACCCGGAGATCGGCATCGGCTCCCCGTACGCCAAGCAGGTCATCGACGCGCCGAAGGACTACGAGGGGCCGTACAAGTCCGGCGACCTGCCGACCATCGAGACGCCCGACGACACCACGATCGTCTTCCACCTCAAGGCGCCGTTCCCCGACTTCCCCGCCGTCGCGTCGCAGCCGAACTTCGCGCCCTTCCCCGTCGGCTCCGGCGCCGGTGACGAGTTCCTCAACGACATCGTCGCGTCCGGCCCGTACACGCTCGACGAGTACACCCCCGGCAGCGTCATCACGCTCGTGCGCAACGAGAACTGGGACGCGGCCACCGACGAGGTGCGCACCGCCAAGCCGGACGGCTGGAACTTCCAGCTCGGCCTCGACCCGGCCACCATCGACGAGCGCCTGCTGGCCGGCCAGGGCACCGACGTCAACGCCATCGGCGGCAACCTGCAGCCCGCGACGCTCGCCCGCCTGCAGGACCCGAAGTACAAGGACCGCCTGGTCGACTGGCCGGGCGTCTGCACCACGTACATGGGCCTGAACACGACCAAGAAGCCGCTCGACGACGTCAAGGTGCGCCAGGCGATCTCGTACGCCGTGGACAAGGCGGCCGTGCAGAACGGCACCGGCGGCACGATGCTCGCCGACATCGCCAGCACGACGATCCCGGAGTCGGTCGCCGGGTTCAAGGACTTCGACCTCTACCCCAGCGAGGGGAACGCCGGCGACGTCGACAAGGCCAAGGAGCTGCTCGCCGAGGCGGGCTACCCCGACGGCTTCGAGATGACGCTCGACATGCGCACCCAGCCCAAGCTGCAGGCGCAGGCCGAAGCCGTGCAGCAGTCGCTGTCCCGCGTGGGCATCAAGGTCACGTTCAACCCGATCGACACCTCGAAGTTCTACGAGACGATCGGCACGCCCAAGCTGCAGAACGACGCCGCGATCACGGGCTGGTGCCCGGACTGGGCGTCGTCGGCGAGCACCGTGATCCCGCCGCTGTTCGACGGGCGCCGCATCACCGACAAGGGCAACTCGAACCTCGCCCAGATCGACGACCCGGCGATCAACTCCGCCATCGACGACGCGCTCGCCATCACCGACCCTGCGGCGGCGAACGAGGCGTGGGGCAACCTCGACGAGCAGGTCCTCACCGAGGCTCCGATCGTGCCGCTGCTGGTGGAGAAGGTCGTGCTGCTGCCCGGCGAGAACGTCACCGGGGTGTACTCCAGCCCCGGCGTCGCGACCGGCGGGCTCGACTACACCGGCGTCGGGCTCAAGGACCCGAGCAAGGGCTGAGCCATGACCATCAGCATGACCACGCTCGAGGCAGAGACCGGGGGCGCGCCGTCCGTCGGCGTCGCGCCCCCGGCGCCCCGGCAGGGCGTCTGGCACCATCTGCTCCGCCACCGCGGGGCGGTGCTGGCCCTGTCGTACATCGCGCTCGTCGCGCTCCTGGCCGTCGCCGCGCCGCTCGTCGTCAAGCTCTCCGGCTGGGGACCGTACGAGTTCGACCAGACCGCCATCGACCCGAATCTCGGCGGCCTGCCGATCGGTCCGCTCGGCGGGATCAGCGCCGAGCACTGGTTCGGCGTCGAGCCCGGCACCGGCCGCGACCTGTTCGCACGCATCGTCTACGGAGCGCGCACCTCCATGCTCATCGCGCTCGCCGCCACCACGCTCACCACGCTCATGGGGGTCCTCTTCGGGCTCCTCGCCGGGTACCACGGCGGCAAGGTCGACCAGGTCGTGTCGCGCGTCATGGACTTCCTCATGGCGTTCCCCGCCCTGATCTTCATGATCGCGATCCTGTCGGCGCTCCCCGCGAGCAACCGCGCGCCGCTGCTCGTGCTCGTCATCTCGGTGTTCGGGTGGCCCTACCTCGCCCGCGTGGTGCGCGGCCAGACGATGACGATCACGCAGCGCGAGTTCGTCGAGGCGGCCCGGGCGTCCGGGGCGTCGGGCTGGCGGATCGTGCTGCTGGAGATCCTGCCGAACCTGCGCTCCACGATCATCGTCATGACGACGCTCGCCGTGCCCGGGTACATCGGCACGGAGGCGGGACTGAGCTTCCTCGGCGTGGGCGTCGTCCCGCCGACCCCGTCCTGGGGGCAGATGATCGCGCAGTCGATGAGCTGGTACGCCGTCGACCCGATGTACTTCCTGATCCCCGGAACCTTCCTGTTCCTGCTCGTGCTGTCCTTCACGGTCCTGGGCGACCGGCTCAAGGACGTCGTCGACGCGGGGGAGAGGCGCTGATGGTCCGCTTTCTCGTGACGAGGCTCGCCGGCATGGTGGGCGTGCTGTTCCTCGTCGTCCTGTTCACGTACGCGATCTTCTTCGCGCTCTCCCCCGACCCCGCGGTGCAGATCTGCGGCAAGAACTGCACGCCGGAGCTGATCGACCAGATCCGCACCAACCTGGGCCTGGACCGGCCGTTCTACGAGCAGTTCCTCGGCTTCCTGTCCGGGCTGTTCGTCGGGACGACGTACGGCACGGGCGCCAACGCGATCGACTGCGCGGCGCCGTGCCTGGGCTACTCCTTCCAGACCGGGCAGCCCGTGCTCGAGATGTTCGAGCAGCGCTTCGGCGTCTCGGCCACGCTCGCCGTGGGCGCGGCCGTGCTGTGGCTGCTGATGGGCGTCTCGGGCGGCATGATCGCCGCGATCAAGAAGGGCACCTGGTTCGACCGGGCCGCGACCGGCGCCGCGCTGGGCGGCGTCTCCATCCCCAACTACGTGCTCGCCCTCGTGCTGCAGTACGTGCTGGTGGTGCGGCTCGGGTGGCTGCCTTTCCCCCAGGCGGTGCCGTTCGCCGCCGACCCCGGGCAGTGGTTCCTCAACTTCGTCATGCCGTGGCTGGTGCTCGCGTTCACCTACGCGTCGATGTACCAGCGGCTCACGCGGGCGAACGTGCTCGACACGCTCGACGAGAACTTCGTCCGCACGGCGCGCGCCAAGGGCCTCGCCCCGCGGCTGGTGTGGCGGCGGCACGCCCTGCGGCCCGCGCTGACGCCGGTCGTGACGCTGTTCGGCATGGACTTCGCCGGCCTGCTGGGCGGCGCGATCATCATCGAGACCGTCTTCGGCCTCAACGGCATCGGCAAGATGGCGTCCGACTCCATCACCAAGAACGACCAGCCGGTCATCATGGGCGTCACGCTCGTCGCGGCCTTCCTGGTCATCGTCGGGAACGTGATCGTGGACATCGTCTACACGACGATCGACCCGCGCGTCCGGATCGGAGCGAGGGCATGAGGGGGCAGGCATGAGCACGCTGCTCGAGGTCGAGGACCTCACCATCACCTTCCGGACGGCCCACGGGCCGGTCGACGTCGTGGACGGGCTCTCGTTCACGCTGGAGCAGGGCGCGTCGCTGGGGATCGTCGGCGAGTCGGGCTCCGGCAAGTCGATGACGTCGCTGGCCGTCATGGGGCTGCTGCCGCCCACGGCGAGCCTGCGCGGCCGGGTCTCCCTGGACGGCGCGGACCTGACGTCGCTGCCCGAGTCGAAGGTGCGGCGCCTGCGCGGCGACCGCATGTCGATGATCTTCCAGGACCCGCTGTCGTCCCTGAACCCGTACTACTCCGTGGGGATGCAGATCGAGGAGGCCTACCGGGCGCACCGCCCCGGGGTCACGCGGCGGCAGGCGCACAAGGTCGCGGTCGAGGCGATGGAGCGCGTGCACATCGCGGACGCCGCGCGGCGCGTGGACCACTACCCGCACCAGTTCTCCGGCGGGATGCGCCAGCGCGTGATGATCGCGATGGCGCTCTCCACCGAGCCGGACCTGCTCATCGCCGACGAGCCCACCACCGCGCTCGACGTCACCGTGCAGGCCCAGATCCTCGACCTGCTCCAGGAGGTGCGCCGGGAGACCGGGACGGCGCTGATCCTCATCTCGCACGACCTCGCCGTCGTGTCGGAGATCGCCGAGGACGTCGTCGTCATGCGGCACGGCGTGGCCGTGGAGCAGGCCCCCGCCGAGCGGCTGTTCTCCGACCCGCAGCACCCGTACACGCGGGCGCTGCTGGACGCCGTCCCCCGGATCGACGACGAGATCGGCGAGCTGCGCGGCATCGACGCCGCCGCCGGCGTGGGAGGGAAGCCATGAGCGCCACCAGCACCGGGCAGAGCACCGGGCAGAGCACCGGGGCGAGCACCGGCGAGAGCACCGTCGCCCCCGCGAGCGCGCCGGCGGCCCCGACGTCGCAGTCGTCCGAGCCGCTGCTGCGCGCCACGGACCTGGTCAAGGAGTTCGCGGTGCCCGGCACCGGCGGGCTGCTGGGGCGGGCGGACACGTTCCGGGCGGTCGACGGCGTGAGCCTCGAGGTCCGCGCCCGCGAGACGCTGGCGCTCGTCGGCGAGTCCGGGTCCGGCAAGTCGACGACGGCGCGGATCGTCGCACGGTTGACGGACGCGACGTCGGGCGAGGTCGTCTTCGACGGCGAGCCCGTGACGCGCGCGAAGGGCGACCGGCTGCGGCGGTTCCGCAGCGACGTGCAGGTGGTGTTCCAGGACCCGTACTCGTCGCTCAACCCGCGGCACACGGTGGAGCGCATCGTCACCGCGCCGCTGGTCTACCAGGGGCGCGAGGTGCCGGGCGGCACCCGGGCGTTCACGCAGCAGCTCATGGAGCGCGTGGGCCTGGACCCCGACCACCACCGCCGCTACCCCTCGCAGTTCTCCGGCGGCCAGGCGCAACGCATCGGCATCGCCCGCGCGCTCGCCGTGTCGCCTCGGCTGGTGGTCTGCGACGAGGCGGTCTCCGCGCTCGACGTGTCCGTGCAGGCGCAGATCATCAACCTGCTGCGCCGGCTGCAGCGCGAGGAGGGGTTCAGCTACCTCTTCATCGCGCACGACCTCGCGGTGGTGCGGCAGATCGCCGACCGCGTGGCGGTGATGTCGAAGGGCCGCATCGTCGAGCAGGGCGAGCGCGACGCCGTCTTCGACGACCCGCAGCACGAGTACACCCGGACCCTGCTGGCTGCCGTGCCGCGCATCCGCCCCGAGTGGGAGCGGGCGCGGCGCGAGGCGGCGGAGGCGCGGGCCGCGACGGCCACGCCCGACCGCGAGGCAAAGGCCGCCGGCACCGAGGAGGAGACGACCGCGTGACCACCTATCACCTGCCGGGGCTGCACGTCACGGAACGCACGACGGCGGTCCCCCTCGACCACGCCCGGCCCGACGGCGAGCAGATCGACGTCTTCTGGCGCGAGCTGGTCGACCCCGAGCGCCGCGGCGACGACCTGCCCCTCCTGGTCTACCTGCAGGGCGGGCCGGGCGGCGCGTCACCCCGTCCCCTGAAGCGCGACGGCTGGCTCGACGAGGCCCTGACCACGTACCGCGTGATCCTGCCGGACCAGCGCGGCACCGGCCGCAGCACGCCGCTGGACGGCGAGGCGGTCGCGGCGCGCGGCGACGCCGTCGCGGGCGCCGACTACCTGGCATGCTTCCGGGCCGACTCGATCGTGGCCGACCTGGAGCACGTGCGCCGCACCCACTACGACGGCCGCCGGTGGGCGAGCCTGGGCCAGTCGTTCGGCGGCTGGATCACGCTCGCCTACCTCTCGACCGCGCCGGAGGGGCTGGCGGCCTGCTACGTGACCGGCGGCATCCCGGGGACGCCCGCGAGCGCCGACGAGGTCTACCGGCGCACGTTCGCGCGCGCCGAGGCCAAGACGCGCCGGTACTACGACCTGTACCCGCAGGACGTCGACGCCGTGGCCGCGATCGCCGACCGGCTCGCGGAGGGCGACGTGCGCCTGCCCGACGGCGACGCGCTCACCGTGCACCGGTTCCAGTCCCTGGGGATCGACCTGGGGATGAAGCCCGGGTCCGAGCGCCTGCACTGGCTGGTCGACGAGGCGTTCGTGCGCCCGGGCCGCCTGTCGCACGCGTTCCTGGAGCAGGTGCTGGTGCGCTCGTCGTCGGCGTCGAACCCCTTGTTCTGGACGCTCCAGGAGTCCATCTACGGCGACGGGGCGAACGGCCCGACGGCGTGGGCGGCGCAGCGCGCCCGCGACGAGCGGCCGCAGTTCGGGCCCGACGAGCGGCCGCTGCTGCTCACGGGCGAGATGGCGTTCCCGTGGATGTTCGACGAGGTGCGGCTGCTCAAGCCGTTCGCGCCGGCGGTGCACGAGCTCGCCGCGCGCCGGGAGTGGAGCCCGCTGTACGACGTCGAGCGCCTCGCCGCGAACGACGTGCCGCTGGCCGCGGCGGTCTACTTCGACGACATGTACGTGGACTCGGGGCTGCAGCTCGACACCCTGTCCAGGCTGGGCGGCTCGCACGCCTGGGTGACCAACGAGTACGAGCACGACGGGATCGGCGACCCTCGGGTGCTGCGGCGCCTGCGGGAGCTGGTCCGGGACGCAGGAGGAGAACGACGATGACGCAGCAGGCCCACGACCACCGGCCCCCGCACTCGGGGAACCGCACCCCGCGCCTCACGGAGGTGCCGGCCTTCACCGAGATGATCGCCCAGGGCTGGTCCACCGACGTCGTGCCCGCCCGGGTGCCCGACGGCGCGGCCGAGGCCGCCGCGGCGCACCGCGCCCGGCTGGCGGAGCGGCTCGGCGGGCGGACCGTCGTCGTCGGCGCGGGCCGGGCGCCCGTGCGCAGCAACGACACGTCGTACGACTTCCGGGCCGACAGCGACTTCGTGTGGCTGACGGGCTGCCAGCTCGAGGACGCCGTCGTCGTGCTGCACGGGGCGGACGCCGTGCTCTACGCGCCGCCGCCCGCGCGACCGGGCGACCCGGCCTTCTTCTCCGACGCGATGCACGGCGAGCTGTGGGTGGGCGCCTCCCCCGGGCTCGGCGAGTGGGCGCGGGCGCTCGGCGTCCCGGTGCGCCCGCTCGCGGACCTGGACGACGCCCTGGCGCACGGCTCCGGCTGGTGGGCCGGGCGCGCCGTGCCGGACGACGTCGTGGCGCGGCACGGGCTGGAGCCCTCGGCCGAGCTCGCCCGGGCGTGCGCGGACCTGCGCATGGTCAAGGACGCCTGGGAGGTGGCGCAGCTGCGCGCCGCCGTCGACCACACGGTGACGGGCTTCGAGGCCGTGGCCCGGGAGATCCCCGCGGCGGTGCGGTCCGGCGGCGAGCGCTGGCTGCAGGGCACGTTCGATCGGCACGCCCGCACCACCGGCAACGGGCCGGGCTACGCCAGCATCGTCGGCAGCGGCCCGCACGCCCCCACCCTCCACTGGGTGCGCTGCGACGGCCCCGTGCTCCCCGACGCCGCCCTGCTGCTCGACATGGGTGTCGAGACGACCACCCTCTACACCGCCGACGTCACGCGCACGGTGCCGCCGTCGGGCCGGTTCAGCCCGGAGCAGCGCGCCGTGCACGACCTGGTGGAGAAGAGCCACCGGGCCGGCATGGCGCACGTGAAGCCGGGCGTGAACTACCTCGACTTCCACTACGCGGCCATGGAGGTGATCGCGCAGGGCCTGCACGACTGGGGCCTGCTGCCCGTCTCCGTCGACGAGGCGCTGTCGCCGCAGGGCCAGCATCACCGCCGCTGGCTCGTGTGCGGCATCGGGCACCACCTGGGCCTCGACGTGCACGACTGCGCGCACAGCGACTGGCAGCAGTACATGGGCGCCGACCTGGAGCCGGGCGTCGTCATGACCGTCGAGCCAGGCCTGTACTTCCACGCTCACGACCTCACCGTGCCGCCGGAGCTGCGCGGCATCGGCGTGCGGCTGGAGGACGACCTGCTCGTCACCCCCGACGGCCACGAGGTGCTCTCCGACGCCCTGCCCATCGACGCCGCCGGCGTCGAGGCCTGGACGTCGGCGCTGCTGCCCGCCGCCGTCTGAGGCGTCCCCGCCCCGGCGCCTGCCGGGGCGGGGCCGAGCAACACCCGCGTCACCCCCGTCAGGCAGGACCTCCGCAGACGAAGGGAACTGGTGTGAAGAACGGACGAGACCGGGGCGGGCTGCCCGCCCTGACGGCAGCGGCGACGGCGGCGGCGGTGGCGGTGGGAGCGTCGCTGCTCGTGGGAGCGGGCACGGCGGCCGCGGCCGACGCGCCGCCCGAGATCCCCGTGGCGGCGGATGGCACCGTCGCCGTCGACCCGACGTACGACGGCCCCCAGGTCACCGAGGTCCGCGTGATCAACGAGGGCAGGTTCCTCGAGATCTCGTGGGACCGGTACGTCGACGAGACCGCGGCGGTGAGCCCCGAGAACGTCACGCTCAGCCAGGGCGGCACCACCGTCGCCCTCACCGCCAAGCCCGCCACCGGGCCCACGGACACGATCTTCTTCGACAAGGACAACCGGCAGATCGCCGCGTCGGACGCGAACAGCATGGCGCGCCTGCCCGACGACCTGCACCTGGCGAGCATCGCGTACACCGGCACGCTCGACCCCGACGAGCCGCTCACGGTCACCGTCGACGGGTCGCAGATCGAGGACGCCGAGGGCCGGCCCGCCGAGGACGTGACGTACACCGGCGTCCCCCGGCTCGACTACTACACGCAGTCCGTGACCACCGGATCCGGGATCGTCGTCAAGGCGAACCCGCGCGTCGACCCCGCCACGCTCGACCTGGCCGCCGCGCAGGTGGACGTCCAGCTCGGCAAGGCCGACAACGGGATCGCGGCGCGGATGGCCGACTTCGGCTGCTCGCTCGCCGTGTACGCGGCGCGCGAGAACGCCTATCTCGTGCCCGAGCATCGCGGCGGCTACGACCCCGAGATGTACGACGTCGAGGGGTACGGCGGCAGCGAGTGGAACGGCTGCGTGTCGTCGATCTCCGAGCGCAACGTGCTGCGCACGCGCGACGACGAGAACGCGTTCCTCAACACGGGCTACCGGAACGAGAACATCCTGGTGCACGAGTTCGGCCACGCCGTGCGGCTCGTGGGCATCGAGACGCTGGCCGACAAGAGCCTCTCCGACGAGCTCTACAGGGCGTACGAGAACTCGTGGTCCACCGGCCGGTGGCCGAACACGTACGCGATCGGCAACATCGACGAGTACTTCGCGACGCTGTCGGCCATCTGGTTCGACGTCATGGCGGAGAAGCCCGACTGGACGGACGGGGTGCGCAGCCCGATCAACACCCGGGCGGAGCTGAAGGAGTACGACCCGCAGGCCTACGCGCTGTTCGCCAAGGTCTACCCCGCGGATCTCACGCTCCCGGCCCCGTGGGACGAGCCGGCGCCCGACGTCTACCACGGCGACTTCACGCAGGTGCCCGAGGCGCCCGAGCGCGTCACCGCCGAGGGCGTCGACTTCGCGACGGACGCGTTCCGGATCGTCACCGACGGGATCGGCACCGAGTACCAGATCGACCGGTACGCGGGCGACGGCGACCACCCCGAGCGGGACATGGTCGTCTGGTCGAGGTGGGGCGACGGCGTGTGGTCGCTCGCCCCTGTCGGCGGCGGCGCGTACACGATCGCCGCGTCCGACGGCTCCGGCGCGCTCGCCGCGGTCTCGGACACCGAGGTCCGGTACGCCGGCGTCCGGGCGGACGCGGACGACCCGCGGCAGCGGTGGACGTTCGCGCCGGACGCCTCGACAGAGCAGGAGCACGACGGGCAGCTCGTCAACGCGGCCACCGGCGGTGCTCTCGACGTCGACGGCCACACCGCGTCGGGCGTCTCGCTCACCCTGTCGGACCCTGCCGCCGCGACCCGGTGGCTGCTGGAGGACACCACCCGGACCGCGGCGCAGGGCGTCGGCGCCTACCTGCTGCCGGACGTCACCGCCCCGGAGGTCACGTCCGCGTGGGCCCACCCGAACCGGAAGACCCTGACCCTCGACGCGACGGACGACGCGTCCGGCGTCGCGCTCGTGGAGTACCGGGTCGGCCGCGGCGAGTGGACCACCTACGGCGGGACGATCCGCATCCACCCGCACGACCGTGTCGAGGCGCGTGCGACGGACCGCGCGGGGAACGTCTCGGAGGTCCTCGTCGTCACGCGGCGCTGACCGGACGACGTCACGACACAGGTGGTGGGCTGCGGGTCAGCCCCGCTCGTGCGCGCCGATCATCGGGAGGCCGAAGGCCAGCCCGACGGCGAGGATGCCGCCGACGACCATGTAGGGGTCCAGGGTCGGGTTCCCGCCGGAGGCGCCGGAGCCGAGCAGCACCAGACCGCCCAGGAAGAGCACGAGCGCGCCGAGGAAACGGCCGAGGACGGCGCCGGTGGGCTCGGACTTGACGCGCGGGTTGACCTGGAAGTCGCTCATGGTCCGAGGATATGCCGACCGCGGCGGGCGGGGCGAACGCCCGCCGCGGTCGGTGCCGCGGCGCTCAGCGGCGCACGCGGACGGCCATCTCCTTGCTGCGGGTCTCGCCGGCGGCGTTGGTGAGGACGGCGACGTACCGGTGCGTGCCGGGATCCCGGTCCGCGAGCACGGTGGCGGCGGACTGCGCCTCTCCCCCGGTCCCCGGGACCAGCTCCTGCCGGTCCACCTCGACGCCGTCCTCGTAGAGGACGTAGCCGGTGGCCTGCGTGCCCCACCACTTGTCCATCGCGACGACGTAGTCCCCGTCGCCGTCGCCGTTGTCGTGCGACAGCGTGGGCGTGCCCGGGTTCGCGTCGGTCACCCGCACCGTGTGGGGGCCGGCGCACGGCGTCGTCCCCGCCGCGTTGACGAGCTCGCAGGTGTACTCGTACCTGCCGTTCTTCTTCCCGGTGACGGGGACGGCGATCCGCTGGGCGTCCGTGCCGCCGTGCGCGAGCTTCTCGGAGTGGATCAGCGCGCCGTCCTCGTACAGCCGCAGGCCGGTGGCGTTCTCGCCCCACCACAGGTCGACGAGCACGCGGTAGTCGCCGTCGCGCAGGCCGGTGTCCCAGCCGTTGTCGTCGCTGATCCGGGCGGTACCCGGCGCCCCGGCGGGCACCAGGACGTCGAGCGTGCCGACGACGCCGTTCACCTCGACCTCGACGGTCGCGCGGCCGGGCGCGACGGCGGTGGCCTCGTGCGTCGCCGGGTCCAGCGCCAGCACGGCGCCCGACGGCGCGTCGTCGGGCGAGCCGACGAACACCCGCTCCCCGCCCCAGCGGGACGACACCGGCCACGCGACCGGCACCTGGCGGGTGCCGTCCTGCGTGAGCAGCGCGCTGACCTGGCCCGACGTGCCCACGGCCAGCTCCTCGGGCCCGCTCACCGCGACGCTCTCGGCGCGCGCCTCGACCTCCCAGGAGAACCAGCCGCCGTCGCCGGTGCCCTGCGCCGCCGGGTCGACGCCGATCATCGACCAGCCGGTGAACCCGCCGTCGTCGGGCGTGCTCGCCGGGCTCTTGCCCGAGTTGCCGTTGACGACGTACGGGACCCCGTCCGCGGTGGCCGCGTGGAAGACGCCCACGTGCGACCCGACGGAGGCGAGCTGCTTGCCCGACGTCTCGCGGAAGTCCTCGAACCAGCCGCGCAGCGTCTCCGCCTCGACCCGGTCGACGAGCTGGCTCGCCTTCGTGGGCAGCGGGTCGTCGAGCGGGTGGTGGAAGAAGGTCACGACGCCCGTCACGGCGTCGTCCGCGGCCGCGTCGTCGAGCGCGTCGCGCAGGGCGCGGAGCTGGGCGAAGTCGCTGCCCAGGCGACCGCTGGACGAGTCGAGCATGACGAGGCGCGTGGTGCCGCCGTCGCCGCGCGGGTCGGGCACGTCGACGACGTGCGTCCGCTCGCCGAACTCGTCCTCGAAGTTCTCGATGGACCCGCCCATGACCTCGTGGTTGCCCGGCAGGTAGTACCAGGGGAAGTCGGCGTCGGCGAGGCCCTCGTCGAGCACCTCGCGGGCCAGGTCGAAGTCGGCGGGCGACGCCTCGTCCACCAGGTCGCCGTTGATGACGAGCAGGTCCGGGTCGGCCGCGACGATCTCCGCCAGGGCCTGCTTCGCGCCCAGCACCGCCCCCGACCCCGGGTCCCGGGCGACGAACTGCGCGTCCGACAGCACCGCGACGCGCAACGGCGCGTCGTCCGTCGCGCCGTCGGCCACGACCACCGGGTCCTCGACCCGCTCCGCCACCGGCGCGTCGACGTCCGGCGGCACCTGCGCGCGCAGGTCCGAGACGACGACCTCGCCCGTGTACTGCTCCGCCGCCCGCGTCTCGAGGAGGCGCAGGCGCTGCAGCGTGAGCGGGAACGCGACTCCCTCGGGCACGACGACCTGCACCTGGCGCCAGCCCTCCCACGACACGGTCGGGCCGTCGAGGTTGGTCACGACCCCGTCGCCCTGGCGCACCTGGAGCCGCAGCCACGCGCCGTTCCCGTCGCCGTGCACCCACGCCGTGAGCGTGCGCGGCTGCCCGGGCACCACGGTCCCGCCGTCCGGCGCGACGGCGTACTGGCCGCGGGTCGCGGTGGACTGCGTGAAGTCGTAGGTCAGCGTCAGGCCCGCCGCGCCCTCGTGGCCCTCGGCGGGGGTGACCGAGCCGCCGGGCGCGCGGTCGTGCGCCGAGGTCCAGCGGTCGGCGTCCGCCAGGTCCGCCACGACCACGTCCTTCAGCGAGACCGCCACGGCGACCTCGACCTGCTCGTCCCCGACCGCGAGCGTGAAGGTCGCGGCGCCCGCGCCCTGCAGCGCCCGCACCGTGAACGACCCGTCGGCCGCCGGCTCCAGCGCGGCGACGCCGTCGCCGCCCATGACCTCGACGTCGCGCGCCTCGACCGGCGCCGCGTACCCGTCGGCATCGTGCCCGACGACGGTGAGGGACGCCGTCGCGTCCGCGTCCGGGAGCGTCACGACCGGCTCGGGAACGGTGAGGCGCTCGAGGCCGCCGAGCACCGTGAGCTCCGCGGAGCCCGTCGCCACCCCGTCCGCCGCGGGGGTCGCGGCGCGGACGGTCGCGGTGCCGGCCGCGACGCCGGTGACGACCCCCGCGCCGTCGTCGGCGCGGGCGACGGCGGCGACCGCCGCGTCGGTCGTCGTCCAGTCGTCCGGACGGGTGTCGACGGGGGCGCGGGACTCGTCGTACCCCGCCGCGGTCAGGGTGCGGTGCAGGCCGGGGAAGACGCGCAGCGCGTCGCCGGCGGGCGCGGCGCCCGTGGGCACGGCCGCGCGCACGTCGAACGCGTGCACCTCGCCGGACCCCTCGGGGGTGAACAGCCCGAGGCCGTTCGCGTCCAGGCGCTCGCCGCCGTCCGACGGGCTGTTCAGCACGCTGGTCCCCGCGTCCCCGGGCAGCCGCGCGACCATCGTCGTCGAGCCGCCCCCGTCGAGGTTGATCGCGTCGTCGGCGCCGAGCTGATCGAGGAACCGGCCCAGCTCGGGCAGGGAGGCGCCGATGCTCTGCGCCTGCCGGCCGTCGACGACCACGAGGTACGCCGTCGTGCCGTCCGCGCTGAGGCCCACCGCCGTGCGGGGGTGCCGGAGCGTGGCGAAGTCGCTGGTGGACGACGTGACCTCGCCGTCCTCGAGCAGCCAGTCGTCGGGGTCGCCGCCGATCGCGGTGCGGAGCTCGCCGAGGTCGTCGCGCAGGCCGTACTCGAGCGTCACCTCGTCGCCGGGCGCGAGGGCCGCCAGCGCGTCGGCCGCAGCCCCGGGCCGGGCGACGACGGCGCGGACGTCGGCGGGCAGGCGACCGGATCCCGGAGCGCCCACGGAGACGACGGTCCCGGCCGCGCCCTCGTCGCTCCCGGGTGCGGTGCGGACCTGCACCTCGACGCCCTGCTCCCCCGCGCCGAGCGGGCGGGTGCGGGCCGCGTCGCCCCAGGCGGCGTCGAAGACCGCGACGCCGCCCGCCGGCACGGCGGTGACGTTGAGGCCCGCGACGGGCAGCTCGCGCGCGTCGTCTCCCGTCCCGAGGGCGACGGTGCCCTCCAGGAACAGCTCGGCGAGGCGCGCGACGCCGGAGGTGTCGACCGTCAGCGCCTTCTCGCGGCCGGGGGCGGCGGACTTGAGCAGCGTGCCGTCGTCCACGGCCGCGCCGAGCGCGGCGCCGGAGTTGTTGATGTCGAAGAAGTCGCCGTTGATCGCGGCGACGGCGCTGCGGTCGGCGGCCATCTCGCTCACGGTCGCGTTGCCGGCGACGGCGTCGGGGCCGAGGTAGCCGAGGCGCGGCCCGCCGTCCCGGCCGAGGTGCGCGACGAGCACCTCGCCGCTCAGCCAGCCCTCCGCGGAGACGCGCGCGAACTCCGTGAGCTCCAGCCCCGGGGCGATCAGCCGCTCCGCGCGCTCGGTGACGATCGCCGCGCCCGCGTCGTCCAGCGGCAGGTCGGCGACGTCGTCGGAGACCGTGCCCGCCGTGGCGGGCGCGACGCCGGCGGTGGCGAGCGGCAGGTCGGGATCGGGCGTCGCGGCCGCGGCGGCGCCCGCGGGCACCGCCATCGCCAGGCCGAGCAGGAGACCGACCCCGAGGGGCACGGTCCGTCGGGCAGGGGGCAGTGCTCGGCTCTGTGCTCGGCTCACTGGGGGGATCCTCCGCTGGTCGGGCCGGGACGTGCGCCGTCGCAGCGTCCCGCGACCAGGTTGCCACCAACTTTCACGCTGTCAACCAGCAGGGAAACTTTTCACCGTCGAGCTGGCGCCGAAACGCCGCCGCACGGCGCGCGACCGACGTCCGGATCCGCCATGGTGGAACGCATGGACCGCCGACGCTCCTCCTCCCGCCCCGCCCGTCGCACCCGCGCGCTCGCCGCGCTGGGCGCGGCGGCGCTGACCGCGACGACCGCCGTCGTGGGCACCACCGCCGCGTCCACGGCGAGCGCCGCCCCGCGCGACGACATCAAGGTACCGACCGCCGTCGGGTACGGCGGCGCGATCAGCACGGTGGACCCGGAGGCGAGCCGCGTCGGCCTGGAGGTGCTGCGCAAGGGCGGCAACGCGGTCGACGCGGCGGTGGCGGCGGCCGCGGCGCTGGGGGTGACCGAGCCGTACAGCGCCGGCGTCGGGGGCGGCGGGTACTTCGTGTACTACGACGCCGACAGCGGCGAGGTGCAGACGATCGACGGTCGGGAGACGGCGCCGGCGGAGATGCCGAACGACGCGTTCGTCGACCCGGCGACCGGCAAGCCGTACCCGTTCACCCCGGACCTGGTGACCAGCGGCGTCTCGGTCGGCACGCCGGGCACGCCCGCGACCTGGCAGACGGCGCTCGACGAGTGGGGCACCTACTCCCTCAAGAAGGCGCTGAAGCCGGCGACGCAGCTGGCGCGGCGCGGGTTCGTCGTCGACCAGACGTTCCACGACCAGACGGCGAGCAACGCCGAGCGGTTCGCCGCGTTCCCCGCCACGGCGGAGCTGTACCTGCCGGGCGGTGAGCCGCCCGCCGTCGGCAGCGTGTTCCGCAACCGCGACCTGGCGGACACGTACGACCTGCTGGCGAAGCGTGGCACCGACGCGTTCTACGGCGGCGAGCTCGCGGCCGAGATGGTGGACGTCGTGCAGCACCCGCAGACCTCGCCGGACACCGACCTGCCAGTGCCGCCCGGCTACCTCGACCTCGACGACCTGGCCGGGTACGAGGCGCTGCTGCAGGACCCGACCGTCTCCGACTACCGCGACTACGACGTCTACGGCATGGCGCCGTCCTCCAGCGGCGGGTCCACGGTGGGCGAGGCGCTGAACATCCTCGAGACGTTCGACCTGGCCGGCATGGACGACGCCGCCTACCTGCACCACTACCTCGAGGCGAGCGCCCTGGCCTTCGCCGACCGCGGCGCCTACGTGGGCGACCCGGCGTTCGTCGACGTCCCGCTCGACACCCTGCTGTCGGACGACTTCGCCGCCGAGCGCGCGTGCCTGCTCGACCCGGAGGCCGCGGCGACCAAGCCCGTCGCGCCCGGCGACGTGGACGCCGACGACGCGGCGTGCGGGGAGACGATCGCGCCCGCGGACTCCGACACGGAGAACGTCTCGACGACCAACCTCACCGTGGTCGACGGGGACGGCAACGTCGTCGAGTACACCCTGACGATCGAGCAGACCGGCGGCTCCGGGATGCTCGTCCCGGGCCGCGGCTTCCTGCTGAACAACGAGCTCACCGACTTCTCCACCGTGTGGGCGGCGGACGACCCGAACCGCATCGAGCCCGGCAAGCGCCCGCGGTCGTCGATGGCGCCGACGATCGTGCTGCGCGACGGCGAGCCGGTCCTCGCCCTCGGCTCGCCCGGCGGCTCCACGATCATCACGACCGTGCTGCAGACGCTCACCCACCACCTCGACCGCGGCATGCCGATCGGCGAGGCGCTCGCCGCGCCGCGCGCGGCGCAGCGCAACACGGCGTCCGTCACCGCCGAGCCGGAGTTCATCGAGGCCTACGGCCCGGCGCTCGAGGAGTACGGGCACACGCTCGTGCCGTCGGGCGACGCGTTCACCTCCGCCGCCGAGATCGGGGCCGCCACCGCCGTGCAGCTCGGCGACGACGGCCTGCTCACGGCCGTCTCCGAGCCGCGACGGCGCGGCGGCGGCGCCGCGATGGTGGTGCACCCGGCGGACCGGTGAGGCGTCGGCGCTGCAGCCGCGGCGGTTGCTCGTGCTGCTCCAGGAGGGCGGCGACGAGCACGGCGAGCCCGACGCCGGCCAGCACCCCGGGCCGGGTCCTCATGCCCGCGGGCGCAGCGACCTCCGGCGTCAGCCGCCGACGAGCTTGCGCAGCAGCGCCTCCAGCTGCTCGCGCTCCCCGCGCGAGAGGGGACCCAGCAGGCCCTCCTCGAGCTCGAGGTGCGCGGGGTACGCCTCGTCGATGAGCCGGCGCCCCTCGGGCGTCAGCGTGACCACCCGCCCGCGCCCGTCGCCGGCCCGCGCCTGCCGGGCCACGAGCCCGGCGGCCTCCAGCCGGTCGACCCGCTTGGACGTCGCGCCGGCCGTCACCATGGTGTGCTCCGCGAGCTCCCCCGGGTTGAGCGCGAACGGGTCGCCCGCGCGCCGCAGCGCGCACAGGACGTCGAACTCGCCCTCCCCGATCCCGAACCGCCGGTAGTTCGCGACGAGCGCGGCGGTGAAGTCGTCGGAGATCCGACGCATCCGCCCGATCACCGCCATCGGGCTCGGGTCGAGGTCGGGGCGTTCTCTGCGCCACTGCTCGACGAACGTCGCGACGCGATCGACCTCAGCCATGGGGCCATCCTACTTTCCACGGAAAGTAGGATGCTTTCCATGGAAACTTCTTCCGGGCCGCGCCGGGCCTGGCTGCGCGTCCGCTGGCCCCTGGTCGCGGCCGTCGGGCCGGTCGCGTTCGGGTCCACCTACGTCGTGACCCACCACCTCCTCCCCGGGGGCTCCCCCCTGTGGGGGTCGGCGATCCGCGCGCTGCCGGCAGGCGTCGTCCTGCTGCTGGTCGCGCGCCGGCTGCCCCGCGGGTCGTGGTGGTGGCGCTCGGTCGTGCTCGGCACCCTGAACATGGGGATCTTCTTCTGCCTCGTGTACGTCGCGGCCCAGCTGCTGCCGTCCAGCGTCGCCGCCTCGCTCATGTCGCTCAGCCCGATCGCGATCGCCGGCGCGGCGTGGCTCCTGCTCCGTGAACGGCCCACGCCGCGCGTCGTCGTCGCGGCCGCCGTGGGCGGCGCCGGCGTCCTGCTGATCGTCGGCACCGCGACCGGCGCGCTCGACGGCTGGGGCATCGCGGCGTCCGTCGCCTCGATGGTGCTCTCGTCCGTCGGCGCCGTCCTCACCAAGCGCTGGCAGGACGGGACGCCCGTGCTCACGGTCACCGCGTGGCAGCTCGTCGTCGGCGGCCTCGAGCTGCTCGTCGCCGCGGCGCTCGTCGAGGGCGCGCCGCCCGCGCTCTCGGTCACCGAGTCCCTCGCGTTCGCGTACGTGAGCCTCGTCGCGACGGCGCTCGGGTTCGTCTGCTGGTTCAGCGGGTTCCGCCACCTCCCGGCCGGGGCCGTCGGCGTGATCGGCCTGCTGAACCCCGTCACCGGCGTCACGCTCGGGGTCCTCGCCGGGGGCGAGGTGCTCACCGGGTCCCAGACGCTCGGGATCGGCCTCGTGCTGGCGAGCGTCGCGCTCGTCAACGCGGGAGGGAGGACCAGGCCCCGTCAGGGCGCGCCGGGGACCCCGGGCCCCGAGCCGCGCGTGGCCGCCTCCAGCAGCTCCAGCACGTGCACGTAGTCGCGGCCAGTGGCGCGCGACATCCCCATCTCGCAGGTGCGGTTGGTCGAGACGTAGGCGTCGTACCGGCCGCCGGGCAGTGCCCGCTCCCCCGCCGCGACGTCGGTCGCCTCGGCGTGCGTGGCGGCGGCGGTGAGCTCGGGGTGCAGCATCCCGCGGTCCCCGGCGAAGCCGCAGCAGCCCCACGCGGCGGGCACCACGGCGTCGTCGGCGACGGCGGCCGCGACGGCGCGCAGGTCGTCCACCGCGCCCAGGTGCACCGTCGCACAGGTGGGGTGCACGACGACGCTGCCCTGCTTCTCGATCGCGACGCCCTGCGCGGCGAGGGCGGGCAGCACGTCGGTGCGCACGAACGTCACGGCGTCGACGATGCGCAGCCGGGCGAACCGCTCCGCGTCCTCGCCGGAGAGGTGGTGCGGCGTCTCGACCAGGCCGTGCGTGCAGCTCGACGCGTCGCACACGACCGGCAGCGCCCCGCCGCGCGTCGCCGCCCACAGGGCGTCGAGCACCTGTCGCGCCATCCGCGCCGCGCCGTCCGGCAGGCCCTTGCTCGCCCACGGGGTGCCGCAGCACAGGCCGCCGATCCCCTCCGGCACGGCCAGGCCGATCCCGGCGCGCTCGCACAGCACGCGCAGGGCGTGCTCGGCACCCACCGCGCTCCCGCCGACGTCCGGCAGGCCCCGGGGGGCGGGGGCGAACAGCTCGCCCATGCACGACGAGAACAGGACGGCCCGGGGTGCGCCGCCGGTGGCGGCACGGAGGTCGTCGGCCTCGCGCCGGAGGCCTGGGCCGGGCAGGTCGTCGTCCACGCGCGGCACGACGTCGGTCCCGACGACGCCGCGCGCGATCTCCGAGGCCACGCGCACCACGGGCGTCGGCAGCTTCTCCACCACGCCCAGCGCGCCGCGCAGCACGTCGACGACCGGGCCCCACGACCCCGCGAGGGCCTCGCCGCCCTTCTGCACGACGGCGGGGTTCGACCGCGCCCGGTGCCCCTTCATCACGACGCCGGTGTCGATGCCGACGGGGCACGCCTCGACGCACATCGAGTCCGCGGCGCAGGTCTGCACGCCCCAGTACCGGTACGCCTTCGCCAGCTCCTCGCGCTCGCCCTCGGGCGCGACGGCGAGCTCCTTGAGCAGCGCGATCCGCTGGCGCGGCGTCGTCGTGACGGTCCGCGAGGGGCAGCCCGGCTCGCAGTACCCGCACTCCACGCAGCGGTCGACGAGCGGGGCGTCCTCGCCGCCGGCGGAGGCCTCGACCTTGAGGTCGCGCAGGTGCTCGTGCGGGTCGTCCGTGATGATGACGCCCGGGTTGAGCAGCCCCCGCGGGTCGAACAGGCTCTTGATCTCGCGCATGACGGCGTACAGGTCGTCGCCGTACTGGCGCCGCACGAACGGCGCCATGATGCGGCCCGTGCCGTGCTCGGCCTTGAGCGAGCCGCCGCGGCCGAGCACCAGGTCCACGAGGTCGTCGCTGAACGCCGCGTACCGGTCGAGCTCCGCCGTGTCGCCGAGCCGAGGCGTGATCATGAAGTGCAGGTTGCCGTCCTTCGCGTGCCCGAAGGTCACGGCCTCGTCGTTGAGGCTCCCGTCGTAGCCGTGCCGCGCGAACAGCCCGCCCAGGTCGCGCACCGTGGCGGTGAGGTCGGCCACGGGCACGACGACGTCCTCCAGCAGCGCCGTCGCGCCGGCCGGGCGGGCTCCCGCGACCGCCGTGTACAGGCCCTTGCGCACGCGCCACAGCCGCTCGCGCGTGGCGGGGTCGGTCGTGAGCGTGGCGGGCAGCTCCAGCGCGAGACCGTCGACGACGGCGCGCGCGGCGTCCTGCAGCGGGGCGAGCGCCTCGTCGGTCGCGGCGCGGTACTCCACCAGCAGCGCCGTCTGGCCCGTGATGCCGGCGCCCGCGGCCAGCGACCGCATCGAGGGGTCCGCCTTCGGGTCCGCCGCCGCGACCCGCAGGGAGGCGGGGTCCATGAGCTCGATCGCCTCGGGGCCGGAGGCGCCCAGCGGCACGAGCGCGTCCGTGGCGCGCTCGAGGGAGTCGAAGACGAGCAGCGTCGTCGCGACCTGTGTCAGCAGCGGCACCGTGCGGAACGTGACGTCCGCGACCCACCCCAGCGTGCCCTCCGAACCGATCATCAGGTGCTCGAGGATCTTCACCGGGCTGTCGTGGTCCAGCAGCGCGTTCACGGAGTAGCCCATGGTGTTCTTCATCGCGAACTGCCGCTCCACCTCGGCGCGCATCGTCGCGCTGCCGCGCACCCGGTCGCGCAGCTCCGCGAGGCCGCGGTGCAGGTCCGGCTCCAGGGCGGCCAGGCGCGCGTCGGCGTCGGGCGCGCCCGTGTCGACCACGGTGCCGCCGGGCAGCACCACCGTCATCGCCTCGACGGTGCGGTACGCGGTGCGCGTGGTGCCCGACGACATCCCCGAGGAGTTGTTGGCCACCACTCCCCCGACGGTGCACGCGATCTCGCTCGCCGGGTCCGGCCCCAGCCGCCGCCCGCGCCGCGCCAGGTGCCCGTTGACCAGCCGCAGCGTGGCGCCGGGCTGGCAGCGCACCCGCTCCCCGCCGTCGAGCACCTCCACCCGCGTGAACCGCGCGCGCGTGTCGACCAGCATCCCCGCGCCCGACGCCTGCCCCGACAGGCTCGTGCCCCCCGAGCGGAACGTCACCGGCAGGCCGCGGCGGCTCGCCTCCCGCATCGCGGCCACCACCCCGTCCACGTCGTGCGCCCGCACCACCACCTCCGGGCGCAGCAGGTAGTGCGACGCGTCGTGCGCGTGCGCCACCCGCGTCAGCAGGTCCGTCCGCAGCTCGAAGCCGGCGGGTTCGTCGTGCGGCACGGGTGCTCCGTCCTCCGGGTCGACGTCGACCGCGGGCGTGGCTGAGGGCTGTGAGGCGCTGGCGCCACCGTACTCTTGGCGGGTGCCGCACGACGCCCCTCCCTCACCCGTGACCGCCCGCCGGATCCTCGTGGCGGGCACGTCCGGGGCGGGCAAGTCGACGCTCGCCGGGCGCGTGGCGGCCGCCCTCGACCTGCCGTACACCGAGCTGGACAGCCTGTTCCACGGCCCCGGCTGGACGCCCCGTACGGAGTTCGAGCACGACGTCCGCGCCGTCGTCGCGCAGGACGCCTGGGTCAGCGAGTGGCAGTACACGCCCGTGCGGCCGCTGCTGCTGGAGCGCGCCGAGCTGCTGGTGTGGCTCGACCTGCCGGTGCCGGTCGTGCTGTGGCAGGTCGGACGGCGCACCGTGCGGCGCAGGCTGCGGCGGACGGAGCTGTGGAACGGGAACGTCGAGCCGCCCCTGCGGACCGTCCTCTCCGACCGCGACCACATCCTCCGGTGGGCGTGGCGCACCCGGCACAAGCTCCGCGGGCTCGACCGGCGGCTGACGCGCGAGGCGCCGCACGTGCAGGTCGTGCGGCTGCGCCGCCGCCGCGACGTCGAGCGCTGGGTGCGCGCCCTGGGTCCCCGGCCTGAGGAGCCGGAGGTCTCCAGCAGCGCGGCGGAGCACCGTCACCGTCTGGTCGGCCGCGGCCTCACAGCGCGCTGATGCCGTCGCCGAGCACCTTGGCGCCGATGACGAGCAGCAGGACGGCCATGATCACGCCGTTGTTCTGGACCATCCACGTCTTCAGCCCGTCGAGCACGTGGGCGGCGCGCTCCCCCATCGCGAGGTAGATGACCAGCGGGGTCACGACGCCGGCGCTGGCGATGAGCGCGAAGACGACGGCGGCCACGACCTGCGCGTTCGTGTCGCCCGGTGCGGCCGAGGCGATGGCGGCACCGCCGGACACGACGAGCAGCAGGTTCTTCGGGTTGACCGCGGACAGGAGGACGGCGAGGCCGAGCGCCTTGCCGGGCGTGAACTGGTCGATGGCCGCCATCCACTTCGGCGTCTCCGGCTCGACGCCCTCGCGCGGCCGGCCGCGCCACTGCTTCACCGCGAGCAGCAGGAGCAGCACGCCGAGCACGATCTTGACGATCGCCGACCACAGGGGCGTGCCCTCCTCGTCGGGGGCGGCCGAACCGGCGAGCACGGCGACGAGCGCGACCACGACCAGGACGGCGACGAACCAGCCGATCAGGAAGGCGGCGGCGTTGGCCTTGGCACGCCGGCTGACCAGCATCAGCACCACGGCGACGATCGGCAGCGGGCTGATGAGGACGCCCACCGCCACCGGGAGGGACTGTCCGATCGCTGCGCCCACCTGTGCTCCTTCGTCCGGGTCTGGTCCGAACGTAGGCGGGGCGGAACGAGACCGCCCGTCGAGTCGCCTGCCGAGGTGTCAGCGCGCGGTGTCGACCCGGTCGTGCAGGACGGCGTCGAGCGCCTCGACGATCCGGACGTCGCCGTCCAGCCAGTCGACGTCGAGCAGCGTGGAACGGTCCAGCCAGCGCAGGTCGTCGTGCTCGACGAGGGGCCGCGGGTCACCGTCGGTGACGACCGCCAGCCAGAGGCGCAGCACGTGCCGGTCGGTGATGATCCAGCCGCCGTCGTCGGGGCCGGGCAGCTCGTGGCCGAGATCGACCCGCACCCCGAGCTCCTCCATGAGCTCGCGGTGCAGCGCCTCGGCCGGCGTCTCCCCCGGGTCCACCTTGCCGCCCGGGAACTCCCACCGGCCCACGAGGTGCTCGGGCCGGCTCCGCCGGGCGGCGAGCAGGCGCGCCGGGTGGTCGAGGTCGTCGACGATCGCGGCGGCGACCACGAGGCGGCGGGCTGTCATGACGGAAAGTCTGCCATCCGTGTCCCGGCGCACCGTGTCGTGGCCGGTCCCCGGACGTGCGAGAGCCCCGCGCCGACGACCTCCCCTGTCGTCGGGCGGGGCTCGCACCTACCCGCTGTCAGCCGACTCCCAGGCCGGCCTGTCGCGCCCATGCGACGGCCTCCGCCCGGTTGGAGACACCGATCTTGCGATACACGCTGCGCACCTGCGACTTCACCGTGTTCCGGGTGACGAACAGCTTGGTCGCGATCTGCTCGAGGGTGACGTCCTCGGACAGGTTGGACAGGACCACGCGCTCGCGGCGCGTCAGCAGACGGTTCGTCACCGGGGCCATTTCGATCGTGCTCATCGTTCTTCCTCCGTCGACGGCCGCCGACCGAAGGTCGACCAGGGGAAGCCGTCATGGATGAAGATGCGGACGGGCCGCTCTCATGACGCGAAATTCTGCGGATCGCTGTCGCCCGAGGACGACGACGGCCGGCCGCGCCCCCTCGAAGGGCGCGGCCGGCCATGTCGTCGCAGGTCAGCGCGGTTATCCCAGGCAATCAACGCATTTCGGGCCCGATGGTCACGATTCGGTCACGAGATTCGGGAAAGCGTCAGCCGGCCTGGGCGGCGTACTCCTCGGCCGTCAGCAAGGCCCCGCGGGAGGTCACGTCGACCTTGAAGAGCCACCCCGCACCGAAGGGGTCGGAGTTCACGACGGCCGGGTCGTCCACGGCCGACTGGTTGACCTCCACCACGGTGCCGCTCACCGGCGAGTACAGCTCCGAGACGGACTTGGTGGACTCGATCTCGCCGACGACGGCGCCCGCCTCGATCGTCACGCCCACCTCGGGCAGCTCGAGGTAGACGACGTCGCCCAGCGCGTCGGCGGCGACGGACGTGACGCCGATCGTGGCGGGCGACGCGTCGTCCACCCACTCGTGCTCGGCGGAGTAGCGGAGGTTCTCGGGGAAGTCGGCCATGGGGACTGCTCCTTCGGGTTCTGCGTGCTTGACGACGGTCGGGCTCAGGACGAGGTCAGGACGATCGTCCTACGACCGCTGGTAAAAGGGCAGCGGGACGACGACGAACGGCTCGGCGCGGCCGCGCACGTCGACGGCGAGGGCGGTGCCCTCGGCCGACACCTCGGGCGTCACGTACGCCATCGCCACCGGGTAGCCGAGCGTCGGCGACGGCGCGCCGGACGTCACGTGGCCGACGACGGCTCCCACCGCGCCGTCGAGGCCGCGCTGCACGACGTCGTACCCCGCGCGGGCGGGACGGCGACCCTCCCCGCGCAGGCCGACGAGGACGCGTGCCGGCGCGCTCCGGGCGCGCGCCGCGAGGGCGTCGCGGCCCACGAACGGCAGCGGCTCGCCGTCGGCGCCGGTCTTGTCGAGCTTCACGACGCGGCCGAGGCCCGCCTCGTACGGCGTCGTGGTCTCGTCGAGCTCGTGCCCGTAGAGCGGCATGCCCGCCTCGAGCCGGAGGGAGTCCCGCGCGGACAGCCCGGCCGGGACGAGGCCGCGCCCCTCCCCCGCCGCCAGCAGCGCCCGCCAGAGCTCCACCGCCCGGTCGGCGGGCACGAACAGCTCGAAGCCGTCCTCGCCCGTGTACCCGGTGCGGGCCAGCAGCACGCCGATCCCGGCGACCGTGACCTCCGCCGACGCGTAGTACTTCATGCCGCGGACCGTGTCGACGTCGTCGTCGGACGTGAGCGAGGCGACGATCTCCTCGGCCTGCGGGCCCTGCACCGCGACCAGCGCGGTCTCGGCGGACCGGTCGGTGACGAGCGCGTCGAAGCCGGCCGACCGCGCGACAAGCTCGGCCGCGACGCGCGGCGCGTTGCCCGCGTTGGCGACGACGAGGAAGTGCTCGTCGGCCAGGCGGTAGACGATGAGGTCGTCGAGCACCGAGCCGTCCTGGGCGCAGATCATCGAGTACCGCGCCCGGCCGACGCCGATCGCGCTCGCGTTGCCCACGAGCGCCCGGTCCAGCGCCGCGCCGGACTCCGCGCCCTCGAGGTGGATCTCCCCCATGTGCGACAGGTCGAACAGCCCCGCGGCCTCGCGCACCGCGCGGTGCTCCGCCAGGTCGGAGGTGTACCGCAGCGGCATCAGCCAGCCGCCGAAGCCGGTGAGGCTGGCGCCCAGCGCGACGTGCTCGTCGTGCAGCGGCGTGGTCTTGTCCTGCGTCTCCTGCTGGTCCTCGGCCATCGAGGCTCCCTTCGGTGTGTCCCGGGTCGCGTGTGGTGGGCAGCGATCAGTGCGTGGGGGCGGGCTCCGCGTAGGACTCCAGGGGCGGGCACGCGCACACGAGGTTGCGGTCGCCCTTGGCCCCGTCGATGCGGCGCACGGGCGACCAGTACTTCGCGCCCCGCAGGCTGGGCAGCGGGAAGGCGGCCCGCTCGCGGGAGTACGGGTGCTCCCACTCGTCGGCGACGACGCTCGCCGCGGTGTGCGGGGCGTGCCGCAGCGGGTTGTCGTCCACGGTCCACTCCCCCGCCGCGACACGGTCGATCTCACCGCGGATGGCGATCATCGCGTCGACGAAGCGGTCCAGCTCGGCGAGGTCCTCGCTCTCGGTGGGCTCCACCATCAGCGTGCCCGCCACCGGGAACGACATCGTCGGGGCGTGGAAGCCGTAGTCGATGAGGCGCTTCGCCACGTCCTCCGCGGTCACGCCCGTCTCGGCGGTCATCGGCCGCAGGTCGAGGATGCACTCGTGCGCCACCAGGCCGTTCTCGCCGGTGTAGAGCACCGGGAAGTACGGGTCCAGGCGCTTCGCCACGTAGTTCGCGGTGAGAACGGCGGCCTTCGACGCCTCGGTCAGCCCGTCCGGCCCCATCAGGGCGAGGTACGCGTACGAGATCGGCAGGATCCCCGCCGACCCGTGCGGCGCCGCGCTCACGGGCGCGATGCCGTCGTGGCCGTCGATCCCCGGCGTCGGGTCCGCCGGCAGGAACGGCACCAGGTGCGCGGCCACCGCGACCGGGCCCACGCCCGGACCACCGCCGCCGTGCGGGATGCAGAACGTCTTGTGCAGGTTGAGGTGCGAGACGTCGCCGCCGAACTCCCCCGGTCGCGCCAGCCCGACCAGCGCGTTGAGGTTCGCGCCGTCGATGTACACCTGCCCGCCCGAGTGATGTACAAGGTCGCAGACCTCGCGGACGTGCCCCTCGTAGACGCCGTGCGTCGACGGGTACGTGATCATGATCCCGGCCACCTGCGGGCCGTGCTGCTCGAGCTTCGCCCGCAGGTCGTCCAGCTGGATCTCGCCGTCGTCCGCCGTCGCCACGACCACCACGCGCAGGCCCGCCAGCGCCGCCGAGGCCGCGTTCGTGCCGTGCGCCGACGCCGGGATCAGCACGATGTCGCGGTGCTCCTCGCCGCGCGACCGGTGGTACCCCTTGATCGCCAGCAGCCCCGCGAACTCGCCCTGCGAGCCGGCGTTCGGCTGCACGGAGACGCCCGCGTACCCCGTGATCTCCGCGAGCTGCGACTCCAGCGTCGACACCAGCTCCGCGTAGCCCAGCGCCTGGTCAGCCGGCACGTACGGGTGGATGTCCGCGAAGCCCGGCCAGCTGATGGCCTCCATCTCCGCCGTCGCGTTGAGCTTCATCGTGCACGAGCCCAGCGGGATCATCGTGCGGTCCAGCGCCAGGTCCTTGTCGCTCAGCGACCGCAGGTACCGGAGCATCGAGGTCTCGCTGCGGTGCAGGTGGAAGATGGGGTGCTGGAGGTACTGCGTCTGTCGGGTCACTTCCGCGGGGAGGTCGACAACCTCTCGCGCGGACGCGTTCACGGGCGCCAGGGCGCCCTCCACTTCGGGAAGGTCTACGTCCGCGCGAGAGGTTGCCGACCTCCCCGCTCCCTGGTGCGTTCCGCCGTCCTGGGGGGTGGCGGCGGCGAAGGTCGCGAGAACGGCGTCCACGTCCGCCGAGGTGGTGGTCTCGTCGCAGGCGATCTGTACATGGTCGGCGTCGGCCTTGTACAGGTTGTAGCCGGCGTCCGCGGCTGCTGCCACGACGCGTCCTGCCTGGCCGGGGACCACCGCGCGGACGGTGTCGAAGAAGACGTCGTGCTCGACCGCGATGCCCGCCGCGCGGAGGCCCGACGCGACGGCCGCGGCGCGGGCGTGGGTGCGCTCGGCGATCGCGCGGAGGCCGTCGGGGCCGTGGTACACGGCGTACATCGAGGCCACGATGGCGAGCAGCGCCTGCGCGGTGCAGATGTTGCTCGTCGCCTTCTCGCGGCGGATGTGCTGCTCGCGGGTGGCGAGGGCGAGGCGCAGGCCCGTGGCGCCGTCGGCGTCGGTCGAGACGCCGACGAGGCGGCCGGGAAGCTGGCGCTCCAGGCCCTTGCGGGCCGCCATGAACGCGGCGTGCGGGCCGCCGTAGAAGAGCGGGACGCCGAAGCGCTGGGCCGAACCGACCGAGACGTCGGCGCCGAGCTCGCCCGGGGAGGTCAGCAGGGTGAGGGCCAGGAGGTCCGCGGCCACCGTGACCAGCGCGCCGCGCTCCTTGGCCTCCGCGACCACGCCGCGTGCGTCCAGCACGCGGCCGGACGCGCCCGCCTGCTGCACCACGACGCCCACCAGGTCGCCGGCGGGGAGCGTCCCGCCCGCCGCGACGAACGCGTCGAGGCCCGCCGCCAGGCCGCCGTCGAGCCCGACCACGACCACCGGCAGGCCGATCGCCTCGGCGCGGCCGCGCGTGACCGACAGGCTCTGCGGGAACAGGTCGGCGTCGAGCACGACGTACCCGCTCTTCGCGCGCGAGGCGCGCCACATCAGCGCGACGGCCTCGGCGACGGCCGTGGCCTCGTCCAGCAGGGACGCGCCCGCGATGCCCAGGCCGGTGAGGTCCTCCACGGCCTGCTGGAAGTTCAGCAGCGCCTCGAGGCGGCCCTGGGAGATCTCCGGCTGGTACGGCGTGTACGCCGTGTACCAGGCGGGGGACTCGAGCACGTTGCGGCGGATGACCGGGGGAGTGGCGGTGCCGTAGTAGCCGAGGCCGATCATCTGGCGCTTGACCTGGTTCCTCCCCGCGAGGTCGCGCAGGTGGGCGAGCACCTCGGCCTCCGAGCGGGCGGCCGGCAGGTCCAGCGGGCGGTCGGTGCGGATCGACGCGGGGACGGCAGCGTCCACCAGCGCGTCGAGGCTCGCGTGGCCGAGGGTGTCGAGCATCGCGGCGACCTCGCGGCCGCGCGGGCCCACGTGCCGGTCCGCGAAGACGTCGGGGTCGACGCCGGTGAGGATGTGCGAGTCGTCCGGGAGGGTGGTCACGTCGGAGCTCCGAGGGTCGGGCCGGGCAGGCGGGGGACTGGCAGGTCCTCCCCGCTCTGTCATCGGACGCGCGCGCGTCGACCTGAGAGTTTTGCCGGTCCGCCATGGCGTCGTCGCAGACGTGACCTACGACGTCGACGGGGCGCGCCGACTTGCACCGTCGGTGGGCCCGCCCGTCGCGAGGACGGGGCAGGGCCGCTTTCCAGAGTTGCCTCGCCACGACGGTACGGATGCCTGAGAGATTCCCGGGGAGGGTTGCTCCTTCGGCGCCGGCCGGCCACCTTGCGGGGGCGCGGCGCGAGCTCTCCCGTCGCGGTTCGAGCGGCTATGCGGCAACCGCACCCGGAGGTGCGGCCGCGTTGTGGGCAGCCGGGGCTGCGGTGTGACGCGCCCGATCCTACCCGGCCGCGGCGCCGTCCCGGGCCTTGCGGGCGTCCCGGTCCCGGGTGCCCGTGGCGAACGCGCCCACGACCAGCACCGCGCCGGCGAGCACCAGGTAGAGCGCGAGCAGCTGCGCGCCCGTGGCGACGTCCGAGCTGGGCCGCAGCAGCATCACCAGCCCGAGCACGATCCACAGCACCGCGTTGACGAGCTGCCAGTCCCACGACGTCGTGCGGAGCGCGCGACCCCGCAGCGCGCCGATGACGCCGACCACGCCGGCCGCGCACGCCCAGACCGCCACGACCAGGTACATCACCGGGCCGGTCATGGACGGCCAGACGATGATGAGGACGCCGGCGACGAGGCTGACGACGCCCGCGATCAGCCGCCAGCTGATCTCGTCGCCCGTACCCTGCGGACGGCCCGACCGCTTGGTGGGGGCGCCCTCCAGCGTGAGCAGCACGCCCTGGACGACGATCACCAGGCCGACGAGCCACCGCACCCACACGAGCCCGCGGTCGGGGTTCGCGAACAGCACGATCCCCGCGGCCAGGTACATCAGCGCGCGCAGGTACACCAGACCCCAGAGGCGGCGCGCGGCGCCGAACGTGCGGTCGGACAGGGGCGCGGCCCCCGACGACCCGGCGGGCCCCGACGTCGTGTCGCTCATGCTCGCGATGCTAGGAGCGGTCCCGCCAGGTCGCGCGGCGGAGACCTGCGGCGTCGCGAGCGGGAGCGGCCCTCAGGCGAGCTCGAGGTCGCGGGTCACCTCGACCATCGCGTCGACGACGGCGCGCACGGCCGGGCCGGGCTCGTGCCGCGTGGCGCGGTGCCGCGCCACGATCCGGCGGGTGCCGAGACCCGCGAGGCGCGCGACCTCGACGCCCTCGGGCACGTCCCCGCCCTGGAGCGCGAGCGCGGGCAGCATGGCCACGCCCTGGTTCGCCGCGACGAGCGCGAGCGCCGTGTCGAAGTCGAAGAAGCGGTGCCGCTGGCTGACGGTCGTGCCGAGCGTGCGGGCGAGGCGGCGCAGCGCGCGGTCGGACGCCGTGTCGGCCTCGGCGCCGACCCACTGCAGGTTCGCCAGGTCGTCGAGGCGCTCGGGCATGGGCAGCCCGGCGGGCACGACGACGCACCACGGCTCGTCGAGCAGGGGGACGTCGTGCACGCCGCGGGGGGCGGGGGAGTCCATGTCGGCGTCGCGCTCGAGGAGGATGACGTCGAGGTCGCCGGCGCGCAGCATGCGGATCGCCTCGGCCGGCTCGTGCTCGCGCACGTCCACCTCGACGGCCGGGTACTGCTCGGCCAGGTCGAGCAGCATGGGCGCCACGACGGCACGGATCGCCGTCTGGAAGGCGCCCAGCACGACCCTGCCGCTCACCCCCTCGCCGAGCCCGGCGATCGCCTGCCGGGCCTCGAGAAGCTCGGCCTCGATCCGCTCGCCGGCCTCGGCCAGCACGCGGCCCGCCGGGGTGAGGGTCACGCCGCGCGGCCCGCGGTCGAGGACGGCGATGCCCTCCTCGGCCTCGAGGCGGGCGATCTGCTGGGACACCGCGGACGGGGTGACATGCAGAAGATCTGCTGCCGCGAGCACGCCCCCGGCCCGGTGCACGGCAAGGAGGAAGGCAAGTCTCCGTGGGTCTGTGGCCATGTAGAGATACTAACTGCCGGTCGGAGAAGGATTTGATTGTGCTGAACGCAGGTCGTGCTGCAGAATCGTTTCGACGCCAGCCGGACCTCTCCGGTTCCCGGGTCTCGGGAGCGGCGTCCCCACATCCTCAGCTCTTCCTTCCCGTGGCACACCTGTGCCACGCCGACCCCCCGGAGGTGCCCGTCATGACGATCTCCCTGCTGACCGTGATTACTGCCCTCGGGTGGGCCGGCGCCCTCGCCGGGCTCATCGCCTACGGGATGGTGAGCAAGGGCCGCTGGACCGCGAACTCGTTCGCCTTCCAGATCACCAACATGTGCGGTGCGGTCGTGATGACCGTCGTCGCGGGCGTGAACGGCGTCTGGCCGTCCGCCGCCGCGAACCTCGCCTGGATCGTCATCGGCGCGCAGACGCTGCTGACCGTCAGCAAGGCGCGGGCCGCCGCGCGCCGCGACGCGGAGGTCGCGCCCGTCGAGTCGGCCGAGCAGGTCGACCTCGCCGCCTGACCCCGCGTCACTCCCGGCGGTGCCGCACGAACGCGGGCACCACCGCCCACAGGCCGAGCAGCACGACCGCCGACGCGGCGCCCACGACGATCCCCGCCGTGCGGCCCAGCACGACGTCGAACACGAGCTCCGCCGTGCCCGCCAGCGCGATCGCGAGGAGCACCAGCCCGGCGCGCGCCATCAGGTCGCCACCCGTCACCACCGACCGCTTGAGGTGCTTGCGGAACAGGGCCCGGTGCAGCGCCACCGGGGCGACGAGGAGCCCCGTCGTGGCCACGCACACGAGCACGAGCGTGAGGTAGACCGTGCGCTGGTAGTCGTCCAGGTCCGCGAAGCGGCTCTGGAACGGCAGGATCAGCAGGAAGCCGGTGAGGATCTGCACCCCGGTCTGCATGACGCGCAGCTCCTGCAGCAGCTCGTTCCAGTTGCGGTCCGAGCGCTGCTCCGGAGTCTCCTGACGGCCGTAGGACCGGTCGGGCACGCCGCCGGTGGGCTCGTCCGTCATCCCCCGTCCCCACCGGGTGCGACGTCGAGCGCGACGTCGACCACGACGGCGCGGTGGTCGCTGACGCCCAGGTCCACGGCCCGCGCGGCGGCGGCCGCGGTGACCGGGCCGTCCGCGAGCACGTGGTCGATGCGGAGCCAGGGCCGCGTGCGCGGATAGGTCGGCACGTGCACGAGCTCGCGCCAGCCCGTGCGCCGGGCGGGCAGGTCACCGCGGGTGTTGAGGTCGCCCAGCAGCACCAGCGGCCGCGGCGCGTGCCGCAGCCGGCGCCGCAGCCGCCGCAGCTGCGCGCCCTTCCACGGCTCGGTCTTCGACAGGTGGGTGGCGACGACGGTCAGCGGGCCGTCGGGGGTCGCCACGGCGGCCGCGACGGCGACGCGCGGCTCGTCCACGCCGAGCGGCGGGACGCCCGGCAGGTTGAGGCCGGGCAGCCGCATGGCGTGCCAGGCACGCACCGGGTGCCGGCTCAGCAGCGCGATCCCGTAGCCGGGCGGGGCGGGCAGGCGACCGTCGTCGCCCGCGGCCGTGCGGGGGGCCCGGCGGCGGCGCCACGCCGGGTCGAGCGACCCGCGGACCGCGGGGACGAAGCGGTGCTCCGGCATCCCGAGCGCCGCGGCGACCCGGTACGCCTGCGCCTCCCCGTCGGACCGCGCCTGGCCGTGGTCCACCTCCTGCAGCGCCACGACGTCGGCGTCCAGCGCGGCCAGCGCCTGCCCGAGCCGGTCGAGGTCCACCTGCCGCCCGTCCACGAGCGCGTGCTGGACGTTCGCCGTCACCAGCCGGATCATCCGCCCTCCGTCCACGAGGTAGTACCAGCCCTGCCGAGGTAGTACGCACCCCCGCGAGGTAGTACCAGCCCTGTCGAGGTAGTACCTGGCCTGCCGAGGTAGTACCTGGCCTGCCGAGGTAGTACGAACCCGCACGAGGTAGTGCGAGCCTCCCGCACGACGCGCCGTCTCGCACCCACGACCGCGGCCTCGGCCTCGGCCCACGACCTCGCGGGAGCCCCTACTACCTCGCGGGAATGCGTACTACCTCGCGAAGGTGCGTACCACCTCGCGAGGGCGGGTTCCCACTCGGCGTCAGAGCGTGCGGTGCCAGGCGACGATGCGGTCGACGGCGCGGGAGACGACGTCGGGCGCGGCGGCGAAGGAGAGGCGCACCCAGTCGCCCCCGCCCACGACGTCGAAGTCCGCGCCTGGGGTGATCGCGACGTCGGCCTCGGCCAGCAGGCGGCGGCAGTAGGTCACCGAGTCGCCGCCGACGGCGTCGCGGAAGCCGGCGACGTTCCCGTACAGGTAGAACGCACCGTCGGCGGGCGCGACGGGGCGCCAGCCGAGCTCGTCCACGCGGTCGAGCAGCGCGGCGCGCGACGCCGCGTACCGGGCCACGTTCTCCGCGGCGGCGGCGTAGCCGGCGGGGGAGAACGCCGCGACGCCCGCGTGCTGCGCCAGCGCCGGAGGCGAGAGGGCCACGTTGCCGGCGAGCGCGTCGACCGGCCCGACCAGCTCGTCGGGCAGGACGAGCCAGCCCAGCCGCCAGCCGGTCATGGCCCAGTACTTGGAGAACGAGTTCACCACCACGGCCCCGACATCCGTGTACATCGCCGCCGTGGCCTGCTGTACATCGGTCGAGTAGGCGATGCCGTGGTAGATCTCGTCGCTGATCAGGCGCACGTCGTGCTCCTCGCACCAGCGCGCCAGCGCGGCCAGCTCGGCGGGCGGGAGCATCGTGCCGGTCGGGTTGGCGGGGGAGGCCACGACCAGGCCGTCCAGCCCGCCCTCGTAGTACGCCTCCATGAGCTGGGAGACGGTGGGCTGGTACCGGGTGTCCGGGCCGCAGTCGAGCTCCACCACCTCGCACCCCAGCGCGGCGAGGATGTTCTTGTACGCCGGGTACCCCGGGCGGGCCAGCGCGACCCGGTCCCCGACGTCGAAGGCCGCGAGGAACGCGAGCAGGAACCCGCCGCTCGACCCGGTCGTCACGGCGATGCGCGCCGGGTCGACGTCGACGTCGTACCAGCGCCGGTAGTGCCCCGCGATCTCGCGGCGCAGCGCGGGCACGCCCATCGACTCCGTGTAGCCGAGGTCCGCGGTGCGCAGCAGCTCCGCCGCCTTCTCCCGCACGACGTCCGAGGCGCCGGTCGACGGCTCGCCCGCGCACAGGTTGAGCACGTCGTGGCCGGCGGCACGCCGCTCGTTGGCGGTGGCCAGCACCTGCATGACGGCGAACGGCGGCACGTGGCTGCGGCGCGAGACCTTCATACGGCCATCATGCCGGGTCCGGTCCCCGCGGCGGTGGCCCGGTCCGCCCCTAGGCTGGGAGCAGCCGACCCGAGGGGATGCCGATGTTCCGACGACGCCAGGACAGGGAGAAGGACCCGGCGCGCCGGGCCGCGCAGTACCAGGTGGACCGGGAGGCGGCCGCCGACGCCGCGGCCGCGGAGGAGGCCGGCGACGCCGCACCCGACGAGGAGGCCGCCGGCGCGGGCCGGGCCAAGCGCCGCATGGACGACCGCGCCCTGTGGGTGGACACCGTCGTCGACCAGGCCATCCGGCGCGGCGAGTTCGACGACCTGCCGCTGGCAGGCAAGCCCATCCCCGGGCTGCGCGGCACGCACGACCCGGACTGGTGGCTCAAGAACCTCGTGGAGCGCGAGCAGATCACCGGCGTCCTCCCGGCGGCGCAGCTGCGCCGCGACGACGCCGAGCTGGACGAGACGCTCGACCGCGAGCCCGAGGAGCGGCGCGTCCGCGATGCCGTCGAGGAGTTCAACGCGCGGGTGATCGACGCCCGCCGGCAGCTCATGGGCGGCCCGCCGGTCGTGACCCCGACGCGCGACGTCGAGCGCGAGGTGCAGCGGTGGCGCGAGCGCCGCCGTGCCCGCGGGATCTTCTGAGGCACCGTGGGTGACGTCGTCGTGGTGTCGGGACCGCCGGGCTCGGGGAAGTCGGCCGTCGGGGCGGCCCTCGCCGACTTGCTCGACCCGTCCGCGCTGCTCGAGGCGGACTGGTTCTTCGGCCGGTGGCGGCGCGGCGCCGTCGACCCCTGGCTCCCGGAGGCGGCGCCCCAGACCGCGCCCGCCGGCCGGGCCGCCCTCGCCGCGACCGTGGAGCTCGCGCGGTCCGACGCCTGGGTGGTCTATGACGGCGTGCTGCACCGCGACGCCGCCCGGGACCTCGCGGCCCGCGCCGCCGCTGCGGGCATCGCCGTGCACCGCGCCGTCCTGCTGCCGCCCGTCGACGTGTGCCTGACCCGCGTGGCCGCACGCACGGGGCACGGCTTCGACGACCCCGACGCCACGCGGGACATGCACGCGGCCTTCGCCGCGGAGGTCCACGGCGCGCAGGCCGACCCGGCGGCCGATCGCGCCGTCCTGCGGGACGACGGCGCGTCACCCGCCGACCTCGCGGCGCGGGTCCGCGACCTGCTGCACGCCGGGGCGCTGCGGGTGCCCGGCCCGGTCCCGACCGGCGGCGTGCGGCCGTGACCGGGCACGCCGTCCTGCTCGACCTGCAGGGCACGGTCCACGAGGGCGACCGCCTGGTCCCCGGTGCCGACGCGGCGGTCGCGGCGCTGCGCGACGCGGGGCACGCCGTCCGCTTCGTCACCAACACGGACTCCCAGGACTCGGCGTCGATCGTCGCGCGGCTGCGGGGGATGGGTCTCGGCCTGGACGCGGACGAGCTGTTCACCCCGGTGGACGCCGCCGTCGCCGACCTCGAGGGCACCGGCGCGCGGGTGCACGCGCTCGCCACCTCCGCCGTCCGCGACCAGCTCGCCGCGCGCCTCGACGTCGTCGGGCCGGAGGACGACCCGACGCACGTGCTCGTGGGCGACGTCCACGACGTGCTCGACTACCCGGCCCTGGATGCCGCCTTCCGCGCCGTCCTGGGCGGCGCGGAGCTGCTGGCGCTGCAGCACGGGCGCTGGTTCCTGCGCGGCGGCCGGCCCGCGCTCGACACCGGGTCCGTGGTCGCCGCGATCGAGCACGGCGCCGAGGTGGCGGCGCGCACGCTGGGCAAGCCGAGCACGGAGTTCCTGCGGCTCGCGCTGAGCACCGTCAGCCCGGCGCCGGAGCCCGGGCGCACGTGGGTGGTGGGCGACGACCGCTCGTCGGACGTCGCGATGGGCCGTGCCGCGGGCGTCCGCACGGTGCTGGTGCGCACGGGCAAGTTCGCGCGCCAGGCCGACGACGGCTCGCTGCCGCGGCCCGAGCATGTGCTGGACGACGTCACGGCGCTGCCGGAGCTGCTCCGCCGGGCGTGAGGGCGCCGGGCACGAGCGTCGGCCCCGGCGGTTACCGTGGCGCCGTGACGACGCCCCACGACCCGACCCTCACCGCCGCCTGCCTGGCCTCCCGTGCGGCCGCGGCGCTGGCCGTGACGCGGCGGCCGACGACGGTCGACGGCCTGGTGGCCGGTGACCCCGGCACGGTGGTGCGCGGCGTCGCCGTGACGACGCTGGCCACGCTCGAGGTGCTGGAGCGCGCCGTCGCTGCGGGCGCGAACGTCGTCGTCACGCACGAGCCGCCCGACTACGACCACACGGGCGCCTCGGTGCCCGACCTGGAGGCGGAGGGCGACCCCGTGCTCGCCGCCAAGCGCGCGTTCGTGGCCGAGCACGGCCTCGTCCTGTGGCGCGCGCACGACGCCTGGCACGACCGGCGCCCGGACGGCGTCGACGAGGGCGCGGCCCGCGCGCTGGGCTGGTCGCTCGACCCCGCCGCCGAGGGAGCATCGGTGTGCGACGTCGGCCCGACGACGCTGGGGGCCCTGGCCACGCACGTCGCGACGGCGCTCGGCTCGCGCACGGCCCGCTTCGTGGGCGACCCCGACCAGCCGGTGCGCCGCGTGGGCCTGGACCTGGGGTTCCGCGGCTTCGCGCGCAACCGCGCGCTGCTGCGCCGCGCCGACGTGGACGCCGTCGTCGTGGGGGAGGCCCACGAGTGGGAGACCCAGTCGTACGCCGTGGACGCCGCGCACCTCGGCACGACCGGTCGGGGCGCGCCGAAGGGGCTGGTCGTGGCCGGGCACGTGCCGGCCGAGCAGGCGGGGATGGCGTTCTTCGCCGACTGGCTGCGCGACGTCGTGCCGGAGGTGCCGGTGACGTTCCTGCCCGCGCCGGACCTCGCCCGCCCGGCCGAGGTTCACTCCACGTAGGCGAGCGCGTCGATCTCGACGAGCATCTCCTCGCGGGGCAGGCCGACCATGACGGTGGTGCGCGACGGCAGCACGGCGTCCGGGCCGAGCCGCTCGGTGAGGAACGCGCCGTACGCGTCGTTCATGGCACCGAAGTCGTCGCGGGTCGTGAGGTAGACGCGCAGCATGACGACGTCCGCCATCGTGCCGCCGCCGGCCTGGACGATCGCCTCGACGTTCTGCAGCGTGCGCGTCGTCTGCGCGGCGACGTCGCCCGGGTAGAGGTACTCGTTGGTCGCAGGGTCCACGGGGCCCTGCCCGGAGACCTGCAGCAGGTTGCCGACCCGCACGCCCTGGTGGAACGTGTGGGCCGGGGCGGGGGCCTGGTCGGTGGAGATCGCGGTCTTCGAGGTCTGCTCAGCCATTGGCTCGTCCTTTCGGGGGTGGTACGGCCGCTCTGGACCCGGCGTGCATTTCAGCGGCGTGTGCGGCATCGTCGCACCGTCGACGGGGGAACGAGGAGGGCCTGACGATGGACGGTACCGGAGCCGAGGACACCTGTCGGATCGACCGCGAGAAGGTCGCCGCCCGGGAGGGCGAGCGCGTCGGCCGGCGGCACAAGGCGATCCCGCCCGAGCTGTGGGGGCTGACCGTCGCGGAGGTCCGCGAGCGCCGCCCGCGCCTGTCGCAGCTGCCGACCCCGCTGCTCACGCTGTCCCGGTCCGCGCTCGACACCAACCTCCGCGTAATGGCCGACTGGTGCGCGGAGCGCGGCCTCGACCTCGCCCCGCACGGCAAGACGACGATGGCGCCACAGCTGTGGGCCGAGCAGGTCGATTCCGGGGCGTGGGCGATCACGGTCGCGAACCCGTTCCAGCTGGGCGTGGCCCTCGAGTTCGGCGTGAGCCGCGTGATGGTCGCGAACAGCGTGATCTCGCCGCTGGCGCTGCGCTGGATCGCGGACGAGCTGGCCGCCGACCAGCACCTGCGGGTGCTCGTCTGGGCGGACTCGCCGGTCACGGTGGACCTCATGCACGACGCGCTGGCGGCGCACGTCGAGGCCTCGGGCTCGCGCCCGCCGATCGACGTGCTCGTCGAGCGCGGCGGCGCGGGCGGCCGCACGGGCGCCCGGGACCTGGACACGGCGCTGGCGGCGGCGGAGCGCGTGGTCGCGTCGCCGCACCTGCGCCTGGCCGGCGTCGGGGGGTACGAGGGCGCACTGGCGCACGACTCGGACGCACACAGCCGGGACGTGGTGCGCGGCTACCTGCGCGACATGGTCGAGGTGCACGAGCGCCTGGCGGCCGACGGGCGCTACGAGGTGGAGGTGCCCGTCGTGACGGCGGGCGGCAGCGCGTACTTCGACGTCGTCGACGAGGTCATGGCGCCGCTGGTCGCGACGGGCACGCGCGTGGTGCTGCGCAGCGGCGCCTACATCGTGCACGACGACGGCTTCTACCGGCACGTCTCCCCGCTGGGCGAGGAGCCGCGCAGCGGCGGGCCGAGGTTCCGCAGCGCGATGCACGGGTGGGTGCGCGTGAGCTCGCAGCCCGAGCCGGGCCTCGCACTGTTCGACGCCGGCAAGCGCGACCTGCCGTTCGACGAAGGGTTGCCCGAGGTCCAGCTGCGCCGCCCGCGCGCGGCCGGCGAGGAGCCCGCCGCCGTCCCCGGCGTCCAGGTCACCGCGCTCAACGACCAGCACGGCTTCCTGCGCTGGGACGCCACGGCCGACGTCGACCTGCGCATCGGCGACGAGCTGCGGCTGGGTCTGTCGCACCCGTGCACGGCGATGGACAAGTGGACCCTCGTGCCGGTGGTGGACGACGCCGACACGGCCGACCCGGTCGTCGTCGACCTCGTCCGGACCTGGTTCTGAGGGGCCGCGGCATGGCCGCCGACCTGCTGATCCGCGACGCGCTGGTGCTCGACGGCACGGGCGCACCGGGCGTCGTCGCCGACGTCGCCGTGACCGACGGGCGCGTCACGGCCGTCGACGACGGCCGCTCCGACGCCCGTGCGGCGGGCGCCCACCGCACGGTGGACGCCGAAGGCCGCGCGCTGACGCCCGGCTTCATCGACATGCACGCGCACTCCGACGTGCAGATCCTCGCGAACCCGGACCACACCGCGAAGGTGAGCCAGGGCGTCACGCTGGAGGTGCTGGGCCAGGACGGCCTGTCCTTCGCGCCCGTGGACGAGCGCACGCGCACCGCGATCCGCGCCCAGATCGCGGGCTGGAACGACGACCCGCCGGGCTTCGCCTGGGACTGGGAGTCCGTGGCCGGCTACCTCGACCGCCTGGACCACGGGATCGCCTGCCACGCCGCCTACCTGGTGCCGCAGGGCACGCTGCGGCATCTCGTCGTCGGGCCGGACGAGCGCCCGGCGACGCCCGTGGAGGTCGCCCGGATGGGCGAGCTTCTCGCCCACGGGATGCGCGAGGGCGCGCTGGGCATGAGCAGCGGCCTCACGTACACGCCGGGCATGTACGCCGACGACGACGAGCTCGCCGCGCTGCTGCGCGTCGTCGCCGCGCACGACGGCTACTACAGCCCCCACCACCGGTCGTACGGCAAGGGCGCGCTCGAGGCGTACGCCGAGATGATCGACCTGTCCCGAGCGACGGGCTGCGCGCTGCACCTCACGCACGCGACGATGAACTTCGCGCCCAACAAGGGCCGCGCGGGCGAGCTGCTCGCCCTGATCGACGCGGCGCTGGGCGACGGCGTCGACATCACGCTCGACACGTACCCGTACCTGCCGGGCTCGACGACGCTCAGCGCGATCCTGCCGAGCTGGTCGTTCTCGGGCGGCACGGACGCGCTGCTCGCGCGGCTGGCGGACCCCGCCGACCGCGAGCGCATCGTGGACGAGCTGGAGCACGTCGGCACCGACGGCTGCCACGGCTGCGTCGCGGAGTGGGACACGATCGAGATCAGCGGCGTGCAGAACCCGGCGCTGGCCGGCCGGGTGGGCCGCACCGTCGAGGCGATCGCCCGCGACGAGGGCCGCGCGCCGGGCGACGTGTTCGTGGAACAGCTGATCGCCGACCGGCTCGGCACGACGATCCTGCAGCACGTGGGCCACGAGGAGAACGTGCGCGCGATCATGCAGCACCGCACCCACACCGGGGGCTCGGACGCGATCCTCGTGGGCGGCCGCCCGCACCCGCGCGCGTGGGGCACCTTCCCGCGCTACCTCGCACGGTACGTGCGCGAGCTCGGCGTCCTCACGCTCGAGGACTGCGTGCACCACCTCACGGGCCGCCCCGCGGCGCGGCTGAGGCTGGTCGACCGCGGCCTGGTCCGCCCCGGCTACGCCGCGGACCTCGTGCTGCTCGACCCCGACACCGTCCAGGACGCGGCCACGTTCGAGGACCCGCGCCAGCAGGCGACGGGCATCGACCTGGTCCTGGTCGACGGCGTCGCCGTCATCGACGACGGCGCACGCACCGACGCCCTCCCCGGCCACGCGCTGCGACGCACCGGGAGCGGCACCCGCTGAGACAGGAGGAACCCGATGCACGCGCTGCTGCAGGCCGCGGGGGACGACGACGACACGCTCGCGCTGATCAACCAGCCGTGGTCGGAGCACGACACGCAGGTGCTGGTGGTCACCGCCATCGGCATCGCCGTGGTGGTGCTCCTCATCACGATGCTCAAGATGCACGGCTTCCTGGCCCTGACCATCGGGTCGCTGTTCGTGGCGATCGGGTCCGGCATCCCGCTCGGCGACGTCGCCGGGGTGTTCGAGACCGGCGTCGGGGACGTGCTGGGCACCGTGGGCGTGCTGGTGGTGCTGGGCGCCATGCTCGGCAAGCTGCTCGCCGACTCCGGGGGAGCGGACGAGATCGTCGACAAGATCTTCCGCGGCAGCACCGGGAGCCTGCCGTGGCGGATGGCGCTCATCGCGTTCCTCATCGGCATCCCGATGTTCTTCGAGGTCGGGCTCGTCCTCCTGATCCCGGTGATCATGCTGGCCGTCCGGCGCTCGGGCCTGCCGGCGATGCTGCTGGCCATGCCGGCGCTGGCCGGGCTGTCGGTGCTGCACGGCTTCGTGCCGCCGCACCCCGGGCCGCTGGCCGCCATCGGCAACCTCGGCGCCGACGTCGGCATCACCATGGCGCTCGGCCTGCTCATCGCCGTGCCCACAGTGATCATCGCCGGCCCGGTGTGGGGCCGGTTCGCCGCGAGGCTGGTGCCGATCGGCGCGCAGGGCGGCGGCGGGGGCATCGTCGCCGAGGAGGCGGGCGGCTCCGGGGAGCCGGGCACGGTCAAGACCCGCAACCCCACCTTCGTGCTCACCCTGGTGACCATCCTCAGCCCGGTGATCCTCATGCTGGTGCGCGCGGGCGTCGAGGTCTGGGCCAGCCCGGACTCGTGGTTCTACCCGTTCGTGTCGTTCATCGGCGAGCCGCTGGTGGCGCTGCTCATCGCCGTCCTGCTCGCGATGATCACGTTCGGCACCAGCGTCGGGTTCTCGCTCGGCACGCTCGGCTCGAAGATGACGGAGAGCCTCAAGCCCATCGCGAGCGCCACGATGATCGTCGGTGCCGGCGGCGGCTTCAAGGCCGTGCTGGTCGAGGGCGGCACGGGCATCGCCATCGGCAAGGCCGCCGTCGCGATGAGCCTGTCCATCCTGCTGCTCGGCTGGCTGATCGCCGTGCTGGTGCGCATCGCGACCGGGTCCGCGACGGTCGCGATCGTCACCGCGTCGGGCATCGTCGCGCCGCTCGCCACGGGCCTGACACCGACGCACCTCGCGCTCCTCGTGCTGGCCATCGGCGCGGGCTCGCTCATCCTGTCGCACGTCAACGACGCCGGGTTCTGGCTGGTCAAGGAGTACTTCGGCATGACCGTCGGTCAGACGCTCAAGACCTGGACGGTGATGGAGACGATCATCGCCGTCCTCGGACTGGTCTTCACCTGGCTGCTCTGGCTCGTGGTGTAGCCGGTCGTCCGGCACGGCCCGGTCGCGCGGGCGGGCCGAGTTCCTTACCTTCGGGTCGTGGAGCAGGCCGGCACGAGCAGCGCGTGGGAGCCCGACGCGCTGCCCGGCTTCGAGCGGCTGACCCTGCCGCTGGAGCCGGACTTCGAGGGCGACGTCGTCGCGACGCTGGTACGGAGGGCCGTCGAGCCCGGCGTCGCGACGTCCGGCCTGCCCGCCGGCGACACCGGGCGGGACGCGGGCATCGACGTCCTGTACGTGCACGGCTGGGTGGACTACTTCTTCCAGACCCACCTCGCGGCGTTCTGGGAGCGGCAGGGCGCGCGGTTCTACGCCCTCGACCTGCGCAAGTACGGCCGCAGCCTGCGCGAGCACCAGACGCCGGGCTTCGTCACCGCGCTGGCGACGTACGACGAGGACATCGAGGCCGCGCTGGCCGTGCTCGGCCACGGCCCGAAGCCATCGTCGGGCCGACGGCTGGTGCTCATGGGCCACTCGACGGGCGGGCTGGTGCTCAGCCTGTGGGTGTCGCACCGGCCGGGCCGCGCGGACGCGCTGGTGCTCAACAGCCCGTGGCTCGAGTTCCAGACCCGCAGCGTGGGCCGGTGGATGCTGGAGCCGGGCCTGCGCGCCCAGGCCGCGCTCGCGCCGCGCAGCCACCTCGTGAACGTGGACCTCGGGTTCTACACCCGCAGCGTGTCCCGGCGGTTCGACGGCGCGTGGGACATCGACCCGGCCTGGCGGCCCGACACGGGCTGGCGCACCACCCCGGCGTGGCTGTCCGCGATCTTCCAGGGGCAGGAGCGCGTGTCCCGCGGGCTCGGCATCGACGTCCCGGTGCTGGTGCTGCTGTCCGCCCGCTCGACGGCGCCCGTGCGGTGGAGCCCCGAGATGATGACCACCGACTCCGTGCTCGAGGTGGGCGGCGTCGCGCGCCGGGTGCCCGCACTGGGCAGCCTCGTCACGCTGGTGCGCATCGACGGCGCCATGCACGACGTCACGCTCTCCGCCCCCGCCGTCCGCGACGTCGTCTGGCGCGAGATCTCCCGCTGGGTCGGCGCCTACGTGCCCGCCGCGGCGCCGGCGGCCGAGCCGGAACCGCAGGGCGTGGCCGCCTGGTGGCGCCGCGCCTTCGGCCGCGGCCGCCCGTCCCGGCGGGCGGTCACAGCGCCCGCACCAGCTCGACCTCCTCGCCCTGCTCGAGGACGAAGCGCTCGCCCGATGGCGTGAACCCGAGCTTGCGGTAGGCGGCCTGGGCGCGCGGGTTGTCGACGTGCACGCACAGTCGCGCCCGCTCGACGCCGCGGTTCCGCGCCCAGTCCTGGGCGCCGTCGAACAGCCGCGCCAGCAGGCCGGCGCCGCGGTGCTCGGGCCGGACGAACACGCCCACCAGGTGCACCTGCCGCTGCGTGACCGGCCCGCCCAGGACGTCGGTCGCGCCCGGCTCCTCGACCAGGCCGGTCGTCGTGCCGACCCAGCGCCCGTCGGCGTCGACGGCGACGAACGCCGCCACCGCGTCGCTCGTCGCGTTGCCGCGCGCCCGCTCCTGCCAGAACGTGTCCGGCCGCGCGGCCGCGACGTCGTGCGTCTCGAGGAACGCCACCGGGGCCGCCGGGTCCTGGAGCGCCGCCAGGCGCAGGTCGCGGGTCTCGCGCCACTCGTCCTCCCGGGCGCGACGGACGGTGAGCAGGGCGGGCGGGGTCGTCATGAGCCGATCCTGTCACCTCGGGACCCGGCAGGGCCGCCACCCCGCGAGGCAGGACCCGACACGCCGAGGTAGTGCAGGATCTGCCGAGGTAGTACGGAACCCACCGAGGTAGTACGGAGACTCGCGAGGTGGTCAGGGTCTCCTGCTACCTCACGCGTCAGGACGCGCCGAGGACGCGCGCGCGGACGTGCGCGACGACGCCGTCGGCGGCGGCCTCGACCTCCGCCAGGGTGGTCTCGAAGCCGGACTCGTCGCCGTACCAGGGGTCGTCGACGTCGAGCAGGTGCTCGTCACCGCCCGGCTCGACGACGGGGGCGTCGGGGTCGAACGACCGGTACAGGCGGATCTCGGCGAGGCCGGCGGACCCCGCCGCGCCGTCCGCGAGGCGGCGCAGGCGGCGCGCGTGCTGTGCGGTCATGGGCAGGACCAGGTCGTGGTCGGCGAGGTCCGCGGGGGTGACCTGGCGGGCGCGGTGGCCGTCGCCCGTCGGGTAGCCGTGCGCGGCCAGCGTGCGGCGCGCGCGGCCGTCCACGGGGTTGCCGTGCTCCTCGTCGCTCACGCCCGAGGAGTCCACGACCACGCGGTCGCCGAGCCCGGCGGCCTCGAGCCGGTCGCGCAGCACGATCTCGGCCATGGGGGAGCGGCAGATGTTGCCGGTGCAGACGGTCATCACGCGGTACGGGGTGGCGGTCACCGGCCCATTCTCACCTCTCGCCGAGCCCCGCCCCTGATCCGTGCCTACCGTGAGGCATGGCGAGATGGGCGGCGGACGGGCTGATCGCCGTGACCGGCGCGAGCGGGCGGCTCGGGTCACGACTGGCGTTCCGGCTCGCGGCGGAGGGCGCGCGGCAGCGGCTGGTCGTGCGGGACCCGGCGCGCGCGCCGCGGCTCAGCGACGGCCGGGCGCTGCCGGTGTCGGAGGTCGCCGTCGCCGACGGCTTCCACGACGCCGACGCGATGCGGGCCGCGTTCGACGGCGTGCGCACCGTGTTCCTGGTGAGCGCGCGCGAGGCCCCCGACCGCGTCGCGCAGCACGTCGCGACGATCGACGCCGCCGCGGCGGCCGGCGTCGAGCGGGTGGTCTACACGTCGTTCGCGGGCGCGGCGCCCGACGCCGTGTTCACGTTCGCCCGCGACCACTGGCACACGGAGCAGCACCTCGCCGACGTCGCCGCGCGCACCGGGCTGCGCTGGACGGTGCTGCGCGACAACCTCTACTTCCACGCGCTGAGCACGTTCGTCGGGCACGACGGCGTGATCCGCGGCCCGGCGGCGGACGGGCGCGTGGCGGCCGTGTCGCACGACGACGTGGCGGACGTCGCGACCGCCGTCATCCTCGACGAGCGGCCCGCCCGCCACGACGGCGCCACCTACGAGGTCACCGGGCCGCAGGCGCTCACCCTCGACGAGGTCGCGGCGACGCTCGGCCGCGCCGCCGGCCGCGACGTCACCTACCACCCCGAGACCGAGGAGGAGGCGTACGCCTCCCGGGCCGGGTACGGGGCGGAGCCGTTCGAGCTCGACGGGTGGGTCACGTCGTACACCGCCATCGCCGCGGGCGAGCTGGCGCACGTCTCCGACGACGTCGGCCGGCTCGTCGGCCGGCCCGCGCGCTCGCTCGCCCAGTGGCTCGACGACTACCCGGGCGAGTGGGCGCACCTGCGGCGCGCCTGATCCCGGTCGGCTCGTGCTGCGGAGTTCACCCTGAGGAAAACCCTTGGCCTCCCTCGCCGGGCGGGCGTAGCGTCGTCGGCACATGAGAAAGGAGGTGATCGGAGAAGTGAAGACTCTTCGGACCCATGAGGTGGTCGCGCGCTAGTCGCGTGCGCCCTTGAGCGTTTCGCGCTGTCGGCCTGACGACCTGATCATTCGTCGGACCGTTCGGCGCACGGGACGGGTAGCGAGTTCCTCGCGACCACCGGATCCCGCGGGTGCCGTGCCCTCGTCCAGCACGGCAGGAGGTTCGACCTCCGGCCCGCGGGCTCTTTGCTGTCCGGGGGAGGAGTCGTCCTGGGCGGTCGTCAGACCAGCATCGCCGCGCGGCGCTCCCGCAGCAGGCGCCGCTCCGCCTGGACGACGAGCTGGTCCGTGTCGGCGGCACCGGCCACCGACCACGCGGCGGCCGAGTGCAGCGCCGGCCACGCCACGCCGTCGAGCCCGCCCTCCAGCCCTCCGGACGGCGCGGCGACCTGCGCGAGCAGGTGCTGCCGCAGGGCGTCCGCGGAGGCCGCGGCCTGGATGTCGTCCATCGCCGGCAACGTCGCCAGGACGGCGAAGCCGTCGCCCTCCACACGACCCGCCTCGCAGCCGGCGGGCAGCGCCGCCCCGATCCGCGCCGCGAGCTCCCCGAGCACCGCGTCCCCGGTGTCCTGCCCGTGGTCGGCGTTGAGCCTCGCCATGCCCCGCACGTCGAGCAGCACCAGCACCACACGGTTCGCTCCGCCGCGCACGAGCGCGCAGCGGTGCCGCAGCGCGTACCAGGTGGCGGCGCGCCCCGGCAGGCGGGTCAACGGGTCGTGGGTGGAACGCTCGGCCAGCTCGGCGACGACGGCGCGCATCACGTCGGCCGTGCTCGCCGCGCCCCAGCCCGACGGCCCGCTCACCAGGACGTCGTCGTACCGCCGGTCCGCGGTGCGGGCCATCGCGAGCGTCGCGACGTCCGTCAGCGCCGTGCCGGGCTCGACGACGAGGGGCGACCAGTCCGCGACCGCCCCGGTCGGGCGCCGCTCCAGGACCGCGCGCCCGTACCCGAGGCGCCCGGTGAGCGCCGCCGTGAGGCCGGCCCGCGTGACGATGCCGGTGCGGGCGGGCTCCGTGTCGTCCTGCACCGCGACCGATCCCACCTCCGGACGCCGGAAGATGACCTCGAGCTGCCCGACGGGCAGCATGGAACCCACCACCAGCACCGGCTGCGCCAGCGCCGCGACCGACGCCACGCGCGCCGTCCGGCGGGGGGCGACGTGGCGGGCCAGGCGGGCGATCTCGTCGTGCACAAGCGGAAGTATGGCCACCCGGTGACCCGGTCAGAGGCGCTCCGCGGAGATGTTCGCCGAGCGTTCGCCGGCCGTTCAGCCGGGGCCTCGGAAGCGGCCCCGAAACTTGGGAGCGCGACCACGCAGCGCCCACGATCGCCCGTCCCTAGAGTGTCGCGAGGGTACGCGATGTCTGTGATGTCTCGGGGGCGACACATGCGAAGGACGAGCACGGCGGTCGGGCGCAGGACGACGAGCGGCCTGCTGGCCGCCGCGCTCGCGCTGGGTGGGCTGGTGGGCCTCGGAGCGCAGACGGCGACGGCACCGCCGGCGGCCGCGGCCGAGGGCGACGTCAACCCGTTCACGTCCGCCGGCGGCTACACCGTCTACGCGCAGCGCGACGCCTTCGCCGGCAACCAGGAGCTCGAGGGCTCGTTGGCCGCGGGCCGGAACTTCGCGCGGACGACGGCCGAGCAGTGGGCCGTGATCCACGTCGCCGCCGGCACCGCCGACTACACCATCCCCACCGTCGACGGCGACCCGAACCGCCTGCTGATCGGGCGCTTCGACCCCGACACGACGCGGAACGTCGGCGAGGTCAACATCACGAGCCGGGGCGCGACCACGCCCGACAACGTCGGCACGCTGAAGATGGTGGACCGCGACCTCGGGCCCTTCGAGACGTCGGCGCGCGGGGAGAGCTGGGTGCGCGTCTCGCAGCCGGGGTCGGCACCGCCGCTCATCGACGCGACGGCGCAGACCTACCCCGCCGACGCGGAGCCCCCGACGGGCGGCAACACGTCCATCTTCACGGCACAGACGGGCGGCACCCAGGACGTCGTCGCCGGGTACGTGCAGGCGAACCAGGACGCGACCACCGAGGAGAGCGCGCAGTGCCTCGCGGCGATGGCGGACCCCGACAGCCAGGACGCGCACCACGTGACGGTCGCGGAGGACGACGGCGACCGCAAGGTGCTCGCCCCGCTCGCGGCCGACCGGCCCAACGTGGTCGCGTACGAGGACGTCGCGGGTGCGAGCCTGCTCCAGTTCTCGGCGGGCAGCCCCACCCCCGGCCAGGCGAACCCCCTGATCATCCGCGTGCCCGCGGGCACCACCGACGTGCACGGCCTGCGCGTCGACCCGCAGGGCCAGTTCTCCCCGTACATCCTGTGGGACCTGTCGGCGGTGACGGGGGACGTGACGGTCGAGAACACCGGCAGCCGCATCGACGGCTCGATCTTCGCGCCGTTCGCCGACGTCACGGTCGACGCCGCGCCCCTCGACGGCCAGGTCATGGGGCGGGACGTCACCCTGCTGGGCGGCGAGGTGCACTCGTTCCTGTTCGCGAGCACGATCCCGTGCGGCGAGCCGCGGGGCACGTTCGAGGTGGACAAGGAGCTCGACGGCATCACCGCGGGCGACCTGCCGGAGGGCACCACCTTCGCCGTGGACTGGACCGCCACGTCGCCCGACGGCGAGGTGCTCGGCACCGGGACGCTCGAGCTGCCCGCCGACGGCTCGCCCGTGCGCCCGACGGCGGTGGACGGCACCCCCCAGACCTTCCCTGTCGGCACCGTGATCACGTTCGAGGAGCAGACGCCGGACGCCGTACCTGGCTGGGAGTGGGGGGCGCCGTCCGTGGCCCCGAACCCGGTGACCATCACCGCGGACGGCGACGGCGTCGTGGCCGCGACGGTGACGAACACCGCGGAGCGCACGACCGGCACCTTCGAGGTCGCCAAGACCGCGTCGGACGGCACCGAGGACCCGCCGACGGTGCCCGAGGGCACCACCATCACGGTCTGGTGGGAGGCGGAGTTCCCCGGGGGTGGCGTGGGCACGGCCTCCGGCACCATCGAGCTGGTGGCAGGCGCGGACGGCACCTTTACGCCGCAGGGCCCGGTGGACGACCAGGGGGACCCGGTGACCTTCCCGGTGGGCACCGTGATCCGCCTCGTGGAGGTCGACGCCGGCGCGGCGCCGGACGGCTACGACTGGGGCGACCCCACGTGGAGCCCGGGGCAGGAGTTCACCATCGAGCGCGGTGGCGAGGCCGTCACGGTCGATCTCGCGAACCTGCTGGTGCCCGAGTCGGGGACGGCGTCGTTCAGCGTCGTCAAGGTGCTCGACCTGGACGCGCCGGTCGACCCGGAACCGCAGTTCTCGATCGCCTACACGTTCGACCCGCCGGGCGGTCCGCGCGAGGCCCGGCAGCGGGAGATCGCCGTCGGCGACCCCATCACGATCGACACCCTGCTCGACGGCGAGCCCATCCCCGCCGGCAGCACGGTGTGGGTGCAGGAGCCCGAGCCGACGGGCGACGACGGCATCACGTGGGAGGACCCGGTGCTCACCGTGAACGGGGAGCCGCTCACCGACCCGGACGAGGACGGCTTCTACCCGATCGAGCTGACGGGTGACGAGACCGTCGCGCTCGAGGTGTCCAACGTCGGGCAGGTGGCGACCGGCACGTTCGAGCTGTCCAAGACGCTCGACGGTCCGCAGGCCGAGGACGTGCCCGAGGGCACGGGGTTCACGGTGGGGTGGACGGCGACCTATGTCGACGGCACCACGACCAGCGGCTCCACCACCCTCGCCCCGGACGGCGAGCCGGTGGCCCCGACGGACGCCGACGGCGACCCGCTCGACTTCCCCGTCGGCACTACGGTCACCTTCGACGAGGCGGACCTGCCCGACCTCCCCGGCTGGGACTGGGGCGAGCCCACGATCACGCCGGCAGAGATCACGGTGGGTGATGGTGAGACCGCCGAGGTCGTCGTCACCAACTCCGCCACGGTGGAGCACGGCACGTTCGAGGTCTCGAAGGCCCTCGAGGGCGCCGACCCGGGCGACGTGAGCGGCGACGGGTTCGCCGTGCCGTGGACCGCCACCCTGCCCGACGGCAGCACCGACGAGGGGGTGCTCACCGTGCCGGCCGACGGTTCCGCCGTCGGCCCGGACCGCGAGTTCCCGGTGGGGACGACGGTGCACGTCACCGAGGACCCGCCCTCCGACGCGATGCTGCCCGACGGCTGGACCTGGGCCGTCCCGACCTGGTCCCCGGGCAGCAGCGTGACGATCGACGAGGGCACCGGCACCACGGCCTTCACGGTGACGAACTCGGCCGTCCCCATCACGACCCTGCGGGTGGAGAAGCTGGTCGAGGGCGCGGACCTGCCCGACGGCACCCGCTTCCCGGTCGAGTACCGCGTGGACGACGGCCCCGTCCAGGAGGGCGACCTCGTGCTCGGCGACCCGTTCGTGGCGGACGACGTCCCGCTGGGCACCACGGTCGAGATCCGCGAGGCCGACCCGCCCGCCGTCGACGGCAGCACGTGGGCCGCGCCGCGCTGGGCGATCAACGGGCAGACGCTCGAGCCCGACGACGACGGCTGGGTGGTGATCCACGCGAACGACGAGCGGCTCAACGCCGTCACGCTGACGAACACGGCCCGCCCGACGACGCCGGGTGGCCAGCTGCCGGAGACGGGGTTCGGCGGCGGCACGCTCCCGCTGCTGGCACTCGGGCTGCTGCTCCTCGGCATCGCCGTCCGGCTCGTGGCGCGCACGCTCCGGGCCTGACCTCGCCGGGGGACGAGGGCCGGCCGAAGCGCTAGCCTGCGCGGATGGCCGACCCGACTCCCGGGGCAGGTGGGCTCCCGAGGTGGGAGCTCACCGAGGACCCGCAGGCATTCCTCGACGACGTCGGCGACCTGCTCGCCGCCGACCCGGTGCGGGCGACGATCGTGGCGAACACCGCCCACCGGCTCGCGACTCGCGCCGCGGCCGGCGAGCCACGGCCGGACCACCCGTGCTGGTTCGCCGTCGCGCACGACGTCGACGGCGCCGTCGTCGGTGTCGCGATGCGGACCGCGCCGGCGCCGCCGCACCAGGCGCACGTCCTGGTCGCCGACCGGCGGACGGCACAGGCCCTGGCCGACCTCCTCGTGGACCGCGGCGAGGTGGTCACCGCGACGAACGGCGCCCAGGCGCCGGCGCGCGCGTTCCTCGACCGGGTCGCCGCGCGCACGGGTGGTCGCGTCGCCGTCGCGCGGCCGACGCGGCTGTTCGAGCTGGGCACGCTCGCCCCGCCGACGTCGCCGCCCGCCGGTGCGCCTCGGCCGGTGCGGCACTACGAGCTCGACCTGGCCTGCTCCTGGTTCGCGGACTTCGTGACAGACGCCGACGCGCAGGCGGGCCGGACTGGGCCACCCCGGATCCCACCGCCGCCGCGGGACACCGTCGAGCGGCGGGTCCGGGCGGGGAAGCTCTGGTGGTGGGAGGTGGACGGCGCGCCGGTGTCGCTGGTCGGCCACGTCGGCCCTGCGCTCGACGTCGCCCGGCTGGGTCCGGTCTTCACCCCGGCCGAGCACCGCGGGCGCGGATTCGCGGGGCGCTGGTCGCGCACGCGTCGGCTCGGCTGCAGGACTCGGGGAACCGCGTCTGCCTGTTCACCGACCTGGAGAACCCGGTGTCCAACGCGCTGTACGAGCGGCTCGGCTACGAGAAGGTGGTCGACATGGCCGAGCTACGGATCGTCCCATGACCCCCGGCCCTGCGGATCCTGGCTCCGCGGGCCTGCCCGACGTCGCGGCGCTCCGGCGCGGCGCCCACGAGCGCGCCGTCGCCCGCCCGCGGCGGCCGTTCGCGGGTGCGGTGACGGACCTCGCGACCGACGGCGTCGCGCTGCGCCGCTACACGCCCGACCGCCGTCGCCCCGGCGCCGCGATGGTCTTCCTGCACGGCGGGTACGGGCTGTTCGGCGACCTCGAGCTGCAGGACGGCTGGTGCCGCCGGGCCGCCGAGGCGCTCGGCGTCGTCGTGCTCGCCGTCGACTACCGGCTCGCGCCGGAGGCGAGGCTCGACGACGCCGTCGTGGACGCGCTGGCCGCGCTCGACCTGCTCGCCGGCGACGGCTTCGACCGCCTCTACCTCGACGGCGACTCCGCGGGCGGCGCCGTCGCCGTCCTCGCCGCCGCGCGCACCGCGCACCCGCTGGCCGGCCTGCTGCTCACGAACCCCAACCTCGACCTGTCGCTCGAGACCTACGACGACGACCTGCCGGGCGGGCCGGGCCGCGAGCTGTCCACGTACGCGATGCGCGCGTGGACCGGCGTCGAGCCCGCTGACGCGCCGCGCCTGCAGCGCTCCGCGCGCGGGCTGCCGCCCACGCTGGTGGCCGTGGGAGAGCTGGACTCGCTGCGCCCCGAGGCGCGGGAGCTCGCGGACGCCTGCCGCCGCGACGGCGTGCCCTGCCGGCTGGTCGAGCTGCCCGGCGCCGAGCACGGGTTCGTCGGCACCGAGCGCGCCGGCACGGTGCTCACCGAGGCGGCGGCGTTCTTCCGCCTCGCCTGAGCGCCGCCCGCCGGCTCAGGCCTCGTCCGTCTCCGCGACGCCGACCGCGACGGCGAGGTCCTGCCACGACATGCCGGAGCCCTTGAAGACGTTCGGCCGGTCCGTGGCCCGGGCGTGGCCGCGCACGACGTCGGCGAGCGGCACGAGGTCGTCGACGCGCAGGGCGCCCTCGTGGACGGCGAGGACCACGTCGCCGCACTCGCGCATCGCGGTCGCACGGTCCTCGACGACCACGAGCGCCCGCCCCATGAGCCCGGCGTCGAGCTCGCGACGGTCGGGCTCGTGCGAGCCGATGGCCACGACGCACGCGCCGTCGCGCACCAGGGCGCCGTCGAAGAGCGGCGCGCCCGCCGACGTCGCGCACACCACGAGGTCGGCGTCGGCGACGTCGGCCGTGCCTCCCGCGCGGGCCGGCAGGCCACGCGCGACCAGCGCCTCGACGGCCGCCGCCAGGCGCCCCGGGTCGCGGCCGACGAGCGCGACGTCGTCGAGGTCGCGGACCGCCGCCATCGCCACCGCGTGCTCCACCGCCTGCGGTCCGGTGCCGACGACGACCAGGCGCCGCGCGTCCGCCGCGGCGAGGTGGTCGACCGCGACCGCCGAGGTCGCGGGCGTGCGCAGCTCGGTGAGCGCCGAACCGTCGATCTGCAGCCGCGGGGTGAGCGTGGCGGCGTCGAGCAGCAGGTAGGTCGCCTGGATGCGCGGCAGGCCGCGGGCCGGGTTGTCCGGGGCCACGGACGCGATCTTCACCCCGGCCCAGTCGCCGAGCACCGACGGCATGAGCAGCAGGTGCCCCGCGCCGACGGCCACCGACGACCGTGCCGGGTCGTCGGCCGGGTCGAACCCGTCGGCCAGCGCCCGCTCGACCAGCCGGCGGGCGTCGTCGGGCCCGATCCGGCGGCGGACCTCGTCGCCCGTGACGAACGGCAGCCCCGTCCCGGCGCTCATCTGCTGTCTCCTGGCCCTCGACGTCACGGACGGGGCCAGGATGCCACGGGGCCGCCGCGGGGATGCGCAGGCCGGACGCCCGCAGCACGGGCCGGGGGGGCCAGCGGGGGGGGGGGGCGGGAGGAGGAGGGGGGGGGGAAGGGGAGGGAGGTCCGGGGGGGACGCCCGGGGAGGGGGATGTCATCCGCAA
>NZ_JBHJVM010000001.1:307536-423347 GCF_042264825.1 Isoptericola sp. NPDC056134 | reverse complement strand
GGGGGGGCGGTGGCCCGCCGCGGGGGGGAGCAGTTTGGACGCCCGTAACGTGGTCCCGTCGGCCCGGGGGGGGGTTAGATGGGCCGGCCGGGGTCGGGGTGACGGCGCGCCCGCGCAGGGCGCGCCGTCAGGGGCGGATCGGCTCAGCCGAAGGTCACCTCCAGCGAGCCGTCCGCGGCGAAGGACCAGTCGAGGTCGCCCGCGTAGGCGCCGCACGCGGAGCCGTTGGAGCCGGACCAGAACTGGTTGGTGCCGTCGTCGCTGCCGACGATCCGGTCGTTCGACCCGCTGTCGCACGACACGTTGCCGCTGAACCGGTGCGTGCCCTCGTCGAAGTTGAAGTTGCGCTCCTCGTTGCCGATGCTCACGTTGTCGCTGACCGTGATCGAGCCCGGGTTGCTGTTGTACGTGAGCCCGTGCTTGCCGTTCTCGTAGGCGATGCTGCCCGTGATCACGTGGTCGACGGGGATGTCCTCGCCGCCCAGCTTGTAGCCGTTGCGGTCGCCGCTGCCGGCCTGCGAGCCGTCCGACAGGGTGCCGTTCTCGTAGGAGAGCGAGTCCTCGATGGTCACCACGCCGATGGGGCCCGTGTCGGACTTGGCGTACAGGTCCCAGCCGTCGTCGATGTTGTTGTGCGCCACGCAGTCGCGGAACACGTTGCCCTCGCCGACCGTCAGCTTGGCCGCGAAGCCGTCCGCGTCCTCGCCGTCGGAGTCGACGTTGTCGTAGGACTCCGAGCTGAGCACCAGGTTGTCCGACGGCCACTCCGCCTTCGGCGCACCGGCGACCAGGCGGGCGATCTGCAGGCCCGTGTCGGCGTTCCCGCGGGTGACGACGCGCTCGATCACGTTGTCGTCGCCGCCGAGCAGGATGCCGTTGTCGCCCGAGTTCTGCACGGTGATGCCGTACACGTGCCAGAAGTTGCCCCCGATGGCGAGGCCGCGGTTGGCGGAGTCCTCGGCCTGGGCGGAGAAGTCGAGCACCGGCTTCTCGCCCGGGTACGCCGACAGGAGCGTGCGCTCCGACGACGTCCCGTCGTTGCCCGGCTCGATCGTGAGCGTGTCGGCCAGGTCGTACTGGCCGCCGCGCAGGTAGATCGCCCCGCCCCGCTCGACGGCGGCGATCGCCGCGGCGACCGTCGTCGGGTCCGCCTCGGTGCCGGCCGCGCCGGCCGAGCCGTCGGGCGCGGCGTAGATGACCTCACCGCTCGGGGTCGGCGGGTCCGTCGGGTCCGTGGGGTCCGTCGGGTCCGTCGGCGGGTCCGTCGGGTCCGTGGAGCCCTGGCCGGCGTACGTCTCGAGCTCGGCCACCTTCGGTGTGCCGGAGGCGCCGGTGATCTCGAGGTCGAGCTTGCTCAGCGTGGTCGTGGGCAGGTTGACGACCCCCGCGCGGCTGCCGGTCGCGAGGACGGCGCCGTTGTCGTGGTTGACGATGCGGAACGCGGTGATCGTGCCCTCGGAGCCGGCCGCCTCGACGACCTTGGCCTGCGCCACCGTCTGCGGGGCGGCCCACTTGACGGACACGCGTCCCGTGGTGCTCGTCGGCGACCAGAAGGTGCTCAGGTTGCCGTCGGTCACGTTGCCGAAGCTGCTGCCCGACGCCTTGGTCGAGCCGTCCGCGCCGGCGCCCAGGCTGAGGTTGGTGCCGCTCGGCTCCTCCGTCGGCGGGTCGGTCGGCTCACCGGTCGGCGGGTCGGTGGGCTCCTCGGTCGGCGGGTCCGTGGGGTCGGTCGGGTCCGGCGTCGTCGCCTCGCACGAGCCGTCGGACACCTTGAGGCCCTTGTTCGCCCCGGCGGTCGCGGCGACGACGTCCGGCACGCAGCCGGCGTCGTCGAGCGAGTAGTCGTAGGGGATGCTGACCGTCGTCGTGGACGTCGGGTTCGGGCCGGCGGGGTTGTTGTCCTCGCCCGGCTCCGACCACGTGACGTTGTCGAAGGTGTTCCCGGCGACCTGCCAGTAGCCCGGCAGGTCGGTGTAGAACGTGCCGAGCACGTCCTTCGAGTCCTGGAAGTAGTTGTTGTCGACCTTCGCCTTGCCGCCGGCGCGCGCGTTGATCCCCGACTCGTGGATGTCGACGTAGTGGTTGTTGTAGATGTGGGCCGTCGCCCCGCGCAGCAAGGGGAGGCGAGAGTCGATGTTCTCGTAGAGGTTGTGGTGGTAGGTGACCGGCCCGTTGCCCAGGTCGCTGTCGCCCGAGCCGACGAGTCCGCCGCGGCCGGAGCCGCGGAGGATGCTGTAGGAGAGCGTCACGTACTTCGTGTCGCCCTTCATGTCGAAGAGGCCGTCGTAGCCCTCGGACTCGCCGCCCGAGGCCTCGAGCGTCACGTGGTCGGCCCACACGTTCGAGACGCCGGACTCCATGCCGATCGCGTCGCCGCCGTTGGACGTCGGGGAGCCCGACTTCTTGACGTTCTTGACCGTGACGTTCTGGATGATGATGTTGCTGGCCTCGCGGATGTGGATGCCCACCTGGTCGAACGTGGCGCCGCTGCCCACCCCGACGAGCGTGACGTTGCTGATCTGCTTCAGCTCGATCACGCCGTCCGCGGTGTTGCAGCTGTCTCCCGAGACCTTGCTCGTGTTGCCGTGGTTGATCGTGCCCTCGACCTGGATGGTGATCGGGGTGTCCTCCGAGGCGCGGCCGCACAGCGCCTCGTGGATCTGGGTGCCGGTCGTCGCCTTCACGACGGCGCCGCCGGAGCCGCCCGTCGTGCCACCGTTCTGGGTGGCGAACCCGGTCGGGCCGGTCTCTGCCGCCTGAGCGCCGGGGAGCGTCAGGGCGGTCACTCCGATCGCGGCGGCCAAGGACGTCGTCACCCCCGCCGCCAGGAGTCGTCGCGCTGCTTGCCGTCTCATCGTTGCTGCCTCACCTTCGTCGTCGAACGCGGGACTTGCAGCCGGTGCCGAGGCCGCTCCGCACGGCGGTACGGCCGCTGTCCGCCACCCACATTGGTTACGAACAGATCACAGCAACCGGTTTCTTGACCGTAGGGGACCGGTTTCCCGGAGCGCAACCCCCAATTTCACCCGGTGCCGGGTGGGGCTGACGGTTGACGGCGCCGCCGGGCGTCAGGCAGCGGGCTCCGCAGAGCTCCGGGCCCACCCGGCCAGGAGGTCGGCGACCTGCACGCGCGGATCGTGGCGGGAGTCCACCTGCCGCACCCCGAGGAGGGGCGGAGGAGCGGGCGACGCCGCGGCGGCGAGGCTCGCGGCCAGGACCGCGATCCGCTGCCGCGTGAGCGCGCTCTGCTCGTCGTGCACGACGACGACCGAGCGGTAGCCGTCGCTCCATCGCAGCACCGTCTCGGCCAGGGCCGGCACCAGCGGCTCGAGCGGCGGCGGGACGGCGGGGTCGCCGTCGAGCAGCCGGTCCAGGACCGCCACGACGTCCCGCAGGGTCAGGCCGGCCAGCTCCGGCACGCCGTCGGCCACCACGCCCGGGACGAGTGCGAGGAACCGGCCGACGGCAGCAGGGTCCGGCCGGCGCCGGTGCTTGAGGTGCGTCATCGCGACGAACGCGGCGAGGACGTCGCCCCGGCCTCGCAGGACCGCGACCGCGCGGCCGTGGTCGCGGCCGAGGCGCGACCCGTCGAGGTACGACGGCTCGCCCGTGAGCAGGTCGAGCACCCGCCCGGCGACGTGGTCGCGCTTGTCGACGACGTGCACCGTCGAGCGGCCCGCCAGCTCCGCCAGGAACCACTCCAACGCCTCCGGCTGCCCCGGCCGCAGGAGCAGGTGGGCCTTGTGCTCCCGTGTCCGACGGTGGTTGAACCGCGACCGCAGCGTGCCGAGCACCGCCGCCGCCTCCTCGCGGGTGAGGTCCACCCCCGCGTGCGCGATCACCGGCGACGCCGGGTCCAGCAGGTTCGTCCCGGAGAACCCCGACTCGTCGCACGCGATCTCCACGACGGCGGGCGCGGGCATGACGTCATCGTGGCGCGGCCGCCCGCGTGCCACCACCTCGTCCCGCCGACGCCCGCACCGCATGACACATGTCATGGCCCAGACGTGCGGTCGACACAGGAGCCGGTGACGGGGGGCACTACCAGGTGCTCCCCGCCCCGGGTGGACTGGGGACAAGCCCATGACGCCCGACACCCAGGGAGAACACCGTGAACCTCGTCGACACGTTCCAGGACCTGGTCGCCCAGGTCCCCGAGCTCGCCCAGCCGCTGATCGTCGCGGTCGCGGCCATGATCCCCTTCATCGAGGGGGAGGGCGGCGCGACCATCGGCATCCTCGGCGGGATCCACCCCGCCGTCGCGGCCGGCGCCGCGATGGTCGGCAACTTCCTCGCCGTGACCACCGTCGTGCTGGCCAGCGCCGGCGCCCGCGACGCGGTCGTGAACCGCCGTCGCGCGAAGACCCGGCAGCGCAGCGCCGTCCCGGTGGGTTCCGGTGCCGTGAAGGACGCGACGATCCCGGCCGAGCCGGCGGACGACCGACGCAGCGCCCGCCGGGCGAAGTTCCAGCGCGCGTACGAGCGCTACGGCGTCCCCGGCGTCAGCCTCCTCGGCCCGCTGCTGCTGCCGACCCACTTCACGGCCTCGATGCTGGTGGCGTCCGGCGTCGGCAAGGCCCGTGTGCTCGTCTGGCAGGCGGTGGCGATCGTCGGCTGGACCACGGTCACCGCCGTCGTCGCCAGCCGGTTGCTGAACCTCGTCTACTGAACCGTCTCCTGGGACGCCGTCAGCGCACGACGTCGTAGACGAGCTTGACCACGCCGTTCGCGCACGAGAGTTGACGGACACGTCGCGCGGAGGCGCTGATCTCGGGTGCGAGAAGGGCCTCCGGCCCGGGGACGTGGGAGGGACGTCCCGGGCCGGAGGCCCTTGCTGAATGGTGCGACGCGTCAGACCTTCGGGGTCGCGGTGGTCGTGCCGCCCCCGTTGGTCGTGGTCGGAGCGATCGTGACACGGTAGTTGTACTTGTGCGAGGCCGTGAACTTGTAGGTCTTCAGGCCGTACTTGTCCAGGGTGATCGTCTTGCGCGTGTGCCAGCCGGTGGAGTTCTTGTACTGCACCTTCACCTTGGCGTACGAGTACGAGTGCCAGCCGGACGGGGTGTACCTCTTCAGGCCGATCTTGACGGTCTTGTGGCTGCCGCTCGAGGTCACCTGGATGACGTTGCCGTACTTGAGCTTGCCGTCGATCGAGGACTTCATCATGAAGGTGCCGCTGGAGTACGAGGCGTCCTTGAGCGTGACGTCCGGCGTGGTCGAGTTGTAGTCGGTGTCGACCACCACGCGCACGTTCTTCACCTTGAAGGTGCCGCGGCCCCAGGACGACTTCGCGGCGATGTAGGTGTCCAGGCTCTTGTAGTTCTGCGAGGCGACCGAGCCCAGGTCGAGGTTCTTCGCGACGCGGGTGCTGCCGCGGTAGACGTCGGCGGAGATGTCGGCCCACCAGTACTGGCCGTAGCCGCTGAGGTTGCCGAGCTTCACGCTCGTGCGGACGTCGTAGTACTTCGTCGCGGAGTTGGTCCCCGTGCTGCCGTTGGAGGGCGTGACCTTGATCGAGGTCACGTCGATCGCCGGGGCGGTGGCTGCGGTCGCGGGAGCGACGGCGGTGCCGAGCAAGAGCGAGGCCGCCGCCACCGTAGTGACCGCGAGCTTGGACAGGATGCGCATGGGGACCCTTTCGAGGGGAGAAGTGAGCCGCGCGGATCCTATTCAGGTGCCCGTGATATGTGCCCGCCGAAACCACCGCCCGGACCGCCCAGGACCTGCAGTAGCGGATACCGGAGAGCGGCCTCGCCGGCGGGCCGACAGGTCGCGCAGGCCCGGGATGCCGGGCCTCGCGGGGGCTGATCGATCGGCCCCCGCCTCCCGCGCCGCCCTCCCGCGCGGCACGCTGCCGTCGCCCGAGGGCCGAAGATTTCACCCGCTCAGCGCACGCTCAGCCGCCTCCGTGGGTGCGCAGAGGGCCCGGGCCAGACAGACACCCGCTTCCTCACCGATCGGTAGGCATGAGGCGTCGGTTCTTCGACCTTCACCGCCTGAAACGGTCCGACGGTCCGAATCGCTGCCTGCTGAGCGGCGTCTTCAGCGGGCACACGCCGGTCGGGACGGCACCAGCTCGCCGGTAACGACGAAATGCTCTGGCCTGGCGCAACTGCTGAGCCCCGGGAGCGTCGAGCACACCCTGACCGGATCGTCAGACACCCCTGGACCCCGGCGGCACACCAGGAGGGGGTGCAGCGACGACGGAGAGCCGCCAGCCCCGCGACGGTCAGCGTGGCGAGCTGTGTTGCAGCGTTCCGAAGCCGGCGACTCGACGGCGCCTCCACGTGGCCACGCGACCACCGCAGACGGTCGCGGCGTTGCCCCGCCGGACAACTCCATGGGCTGAGGCCATGGCACCCCGTCCTCGCTGTTGGCACATGCTCCAGGCTTCTCGTGGAGGGTCGCCGCCAGGGCGAGCGGGGGTCGGCGAAGTAGACCGGCAGCCTCGTGGCCAGGGTCAGGGCGCCATGGCGGGCCATCTCGGCGCGGGTGCATGGACAACTCTCGCTCGGAGCACGGTCTACCCGACGACCGCCTCGTCAACGTCATCCTCCCGCTGCCCGCACGACGGGACTTCACCCCGGTTCGACGCCGGGAAGCGGGGCCCGCGCCGTCGCCCAGCCAGATCGCACCCCGCGGAACGCAGAAAGTCCCGGCCAGGAGAACCTGACCGGGACTTTCCGAAGGTGTTCCGACCCTGAAGCCGAAACCCTCCTCACGTGCGCGAGGGGGGAGTTGAACCCCCACGCCCTCTCGGGCACACGGACCTGAACCGTGCGCGTCTGCCTATTCCGCCACTCGCGCGTGCCGCAGAAGATTAGCACGGCGCGGGGGGTGCTCCCCAATCGCCTGGCGAGGGCCTCGCGCACCCCGGAAAGGGCATGGTCCCGCCACTGGTGGCGAGCGTGGCGGCCGTCACCGCACCGTGACCTGCCGGTCCCGCTTCTGCGCCGAGCGTTCGCAGGAAATCCACACCGCGCGGAGGAGTGGTGCTGCGGCGCTGCCTACGATCTAGATAGTCTGCCCGCGGACGTGTCGGGCCAATGGGAGGAGGTGGCATGGGCGCCCTGGATCGCTTCGAGAAAGGCGTGGAGCGCGTGATGAACAACGCGTTCGCGAAGGTGGGTCGCAACAGCGAGATCAAGCCGGTCGAGCTGGCGAGCCGCCTGCGGCGCGAGATCGACGACCGCGCTGCCGTCGTCGGGCGCGACCGCACGGTCGTGCCGAACGAGTTCACGATCGAGCTGTCGTCCGCGGACTTCTCGCAGATCGACGCCTGGGGCGCGGAGACGATGGCCGACGAGCTGGCCACGAACCTCACCGAGTACGCCGCCTCGCAGCACTACGCCTTCGTGGGCCCGGTCAGCGTGTCGTTCGAGGAGCACGAGGACCTGCCGGGCGGTCGCTTCCAGCTGCGCTCCGCGACCGTGCGCGGCAACGTCGCCCCCGCCACGTCGGCGGCGCCGTCCACCCGCCACCCCCTCATCGACATCGACGGCCAGCGCTACCTGCTCACCGGCCCCGTGACGGTCATCGGCCGCGACGCCGAGGCCGACATCGTCGTCGACGACCCGGGCGTCTCGCGCCGCCACCTGGAGATCCGCGTGACGCCGGACGGCGTCGTCGCGACCGACCTCGGCTCCACGAACGGACTGTTCGTCGAGGGCCACCAGGTGCCCGCGGCCACGCTGCTCGACGGGAACACCCTGACCATCGGCCGTACCCGCATCATGTTCTGGACCGGCAGCGCCTCGGGCCAGCAGAACGAAGGCTGGTGATCCCCCCAGGATGAGTGAGCTGACGATCACCCTGCTGCGGCTGGGCTACCTGGTGCTGCTCTGGGTGTTCGTGCTCTCCGCGATCGCGGTGCTGCGGCGCGACCTGGCGCCCCGGGGCGCCCCGCGCGCCTCCAAGTCCGAACGCCGTCGCGCGGAGGCCGCACCCGCACCCTCCGCGGGCGCCGCGGCCGCAGCAGCACCCGCGCCCGCCCGGCGCGGCGGGCCCACGCGCCTGGTCGTGACGACCGGCCCGCTGGCCGGCACGACCCTTCCGCTGTCCTCGGCGTCGATCCTCATCGGCCGGTCGCCGGGCTGCACCCTCGTGCTCGACGACGACTACTCGTCGTCGCGCCACGCCCGCATCTTCCCGCAGGGCGACCAGTGGTACGTGGAGGACCTCGGGTCGACGAACGGCACCTTCATCGGGGACGCCCAGGTGTCGGGACCGCAGCCGCTGGCGCCGGGTGTCGGCGTCCGGATCGGCCAGTCCGTCGTCGAGCTCCAGGGGTGACCGCTCCGTGACCCTCACCCTGCGCTACGCCGCGCGGTCCGACGTCGGGCTCGTGCGGTCCAACAACCAGGACTCCGCGTACGCCGGGCCGCACCTGCTGGCCGTCGCCGACGGCATGGGCGGGCACGCGGGCGGCGACGTCGCGTCGCGCCTCGCGATCGCCGCCCTCGCCCCGCTCGACCGCACCGAGCACGGCCCCGAGGAGGCGCTGACCGACCTCGAGCACACGGTGGAGCGCGCCCGGCAGGACCTGGTGCGCGTCAGCGACGCCGACCCGGAGCTGGTCGGCATGGGCACCACTGTCACCGCCCTGCTGCACACGGGCACCACCCTGGTGATGGCCCATCTCGGCGACTCGCGCGCCTACCTGCTGCGCGACGGCCGCCTGACGCAGGTCACGGTGGACCACACCTTCGTGCAGCACCTGGTGGACACGGGCCGCATCTCGCCGGAGGAGGCGGAGCACCACCCGCAGCGCAACGTCGTCATGCGGGTGCTGGGCGACTTCGACGTCGACCTCACGCCCGACATGTCGGTGCGCGAGGCGCGCGCCGGCGACCGGTGGCTGCTCTGCTCCGACGGGCTGTCCGGGTTCGTCTCGCCCGAGCAGATCACCGAGGTGCTCACCGAGACCGCGGCGCCCGACGAGGCCGCCGACCTGCTGATCACCCTGTCCATGACGGCCGGCAGCACCGACAACATCACCGTCGTCGTCGCCGACGTCGTGGAGGACGGCGACGCCCCCGCGGCGGAGGGCGCGACGGCGGCCCCGGTCGAGGGCGCGACCGTGCCGCAGGTCGTGGGCGCGGCCGCCACGGGCGAGCTCCCCGCGGTCCTCCAGACCCCGGCCGACGACCCGGCCGACGACCCCGTGCCGACCGAGCAGGGCGCGGCCGACGACCCGGACGACCCCGAGGACGACGACACCGACGACGACGCGCGGCCCGCCCGCAAGCGCCGTCCGTGGATCACGGTGCTCGTGGTGCTCGTGGTGCTCGGCGGCGTCGGGTACGGCCTGTGGCGCGCGTACGGGTGGACGCAGGAGCAGTACTACGTCGGCGTCGCCGACGGCGAGGTCGCGGTCTTCCAGGGCATCCCGGCCAGCGCCGGCCCCCTGACCCTCTCCACCCCGGTGGAGCTCACCGGCACCCCGGTCTCCGACCTGCCGGACTACTGGGCGGACCGCCTCGACGGCTCCATCCGGGCGTCGTCCGAGGCCGAGGCTCGCGAGCGCGCGGACCGGCTCATCGCCGAGGCCGCCCCCGAGCCGTCACCGTCTCCCACCCCCTCCGCGAGCCCCTCGAGCTCGCCGTCCCCCTCGAAGAGCACGTCGACCGCGAAGCCCACGAAGCAGCCCGCCGACGCCGACAGCAAGGCCGACGGGGGGTCGAAGGGGTGAGCGTCGACGTCGAGACCCCCGCCGGGCGCACGGTCGAGCCCACCGAACGCCGTCCCGCCCGCCTGGCCGAGCTGTTCCTGCTGATCCTCGCCCTGGCCGCGGGCATCAGCGCGTTCGCGATGGTCGGCCGCAGCGTCACGGGCGAGCTGCCCGGCGACTTCTGGGCCGTCAGCCTGCTCCTGGTGGGCATCGCCGCGGCGGCGCACGTCGTGCTGCGCCTCCGCGCGCCGTGGGCCGACCAGGTGATCCTGCCCGCCGTGGTGCTGCTCAACGGCCTCGGCCTGGCCATGATCCTGCGGCTCCAGCTCGCGGACACCAAGGGCGCCGACGCCTGGTCGCAGATGATGTACACCGCGCTCGGCGCGGTCATCGCGATCCTCCTCGTCTGGTTCCTGCGCGACCACCGGTGGATCCGCCGCCTCACGTACACGGCGATGCTCGTGGGCCTCGGGCTCGTCGTGCTGCCGCTCCTGCCCGTCATCGGGCGGGAGATCAACGGCGCCCGCATCTGGGTGAACATCGCCGGCTTCTCCCTGCAGCCTGCCGAGTTCGCCAAGATCGCGTTCGCGATCTTCTTCGCCGGGTACCTCGTGACCAACCGCGACACCCTGGCCCTCGCGGGCAAGAAGGTGCTCGGGCTGCAGCTGCCGCGCATCCGCGACCTCGGCCCGATCATCATCGTGTGGGCGGCGTCCCTGGCCGTCCTCGTCTTCGAGCGCGACCTGGGCACCTCGCTGCTGTTCTTCGGCCTGTTCGTCGCGATGCTGTACCTCGCCACCGAGCGGTTCAGCTGGGTGCTCATCGGGCTCGTGCTGTTCGCGGCCGGCGCGCTCGTCGCCGCGAGCGTGTTCCCGCACGTCGGCGCCCGCATGGACGTGTGGCTGCACCCGTTCGACAACGAGCTGTACAACGCGGTCGGCGGGTCCTACCAGATCGTGCAGGGCACGTTCGCGCTGGCCGCGGGCGGCCTGTTCGGCACCGGCTGGGGCGAGGGCTACCCGTACCTCGTGCCGTACGCCTTCTCCGACTTCATCTACTCGTCGCTGGGGGAGGAGCTCGGCCTCACCGGCCTGCTCGCGATCCTGCTGACGTACCTCCTCATCGTGCAGCGCGGCCTGCGCACCGCCATCGCCGTGCGCGACGGCTTCGGCAAGCTGCTGGCCGGCGGTCTCGCGTTCGTCATGGCGCTGCAGCTCTTCGTCGTCGTCGGCGGCATCACGCGCATCATCCCGCTGACCGGCCTGACGCTGCCGTTCATGGCGCAGGGCGGGTCGTCGCTGCTGGCCAACTGGATCGTCATCGCGCTGCTGCTGCGCGTCTCCGACAACGCCAGGCGCCCGTCGGCGCTGCCGATGCGCGGCACGGTCGCGCAGGGCGGCGGCATGCACGACCCCATCGTGGTCGGCGCGCACGACGGGACGACGCCGGGCGGCGGCGTCCCCGTCCGGCGGTCGGCCGCGGACGCGCCGTCGCGCGGGTCGACGCCGTCGCACCCCACCGAGGCGTTCGGCGGGCCGCTGGACCCGCGCCGCGACGATCCCCGAGGAACGACTGGAGGTGAGCACCTGTGAACACGACCCTGCGCCGGCTCGCGAGCGTCGTCATGGTCATGTTCCTGGCGCTCATGGTGTCGACCACGTGGATCCAGTTCTTCCACGCCGACGAGCTGAACAGCGACACCCGCAACATCCGCTCGATCTACGCCGAGTACGGGCGCGCCCGCGGCCCGATCGTCGTCGGCGGCGAGGCCGTCGCGCTGTCCAAGCCGGTCGACGACGAGTTCGGCTACCAGCGCGAGTACACGAACGGCAAGCTCTACTCGCCGCTCACCGGGTTCTTCTCGCTGGCCAACGGCACGACGGCGATCGAGCACGCGGAGAACGACTACCTCAACGGGCAGGCCGACGCCCTCTGGGTGGACCGCCTGCAGAACCTGCTCACCGGTAGCGACCCGGAGGGCTCGTCCGTCGAGCTCACCATCGACCCGAAGGCGCAGAAGGCCGCGTGGGACGCCCTGGGCGACCAGGAAGGCGCCGTCGTCGCCCTCGACCCCAAGACGGGCGCCGTCCTCGCGATGGTGTCCAAGCCGTCCTTCGACCCCAACGACCTCGCGTCGCACTCCACCAAGAAGGCCGGGCAGGCGTACACCGACCTGCTCAACGACGACGACGAACCGCTGGTGAACCGCGCGACGTCCTGGAACCCGCCCCCCGGGTCGACGTTCAAGCTCGTCACGACCGCCGCTGCGCTCGAGAGCGGCGACTACACGCCTGACACGGTGATCGACGCGCCGTCCTCGTACACCCTGACGGGCACGAACACGCAGGTCGGCAACTTCGCCGGCACGTCGTGCGCGTCGTCGGGGAAGATGACGCTGGCCGACGCTCTGCGGATCTCCTGCAACACCGCCTTCCTCGGCCTGGGCGGCGAGCTCGGCGCCGATGCGATGAACGAGCAGGCCGAGAAGTTCGGGGTCGGCAGGCGGTTCGAGGTCCCGTTCTCGACCGCGGCGAGCCAGTACGACCCGGACCCGGACGAGATGAACACGGCGCAGGTCGAGCTGTCCGGCATCGGCCAGGGCAGCGTCGCCACCACGCCGCTGCAGGTCGCCATGATCTCCGCGGCGATCGCGAACGGCGGCGAGGTCATGCAGCCCTTCTCGGTGGACACCGTGCGGGACCCGCAGCTCGAGGTGGTCCGTGAGACCTCGCCGTCGAGCCTCGGCCGCGCCGTCTCGGAGAAGACCGCGGGCCAGCTCACGGACATGATGAAGAGCGTCGTCGAGTCCGGGTCGGGTACGAGCGCCCAGATCCCCGGCGTCACCGTCGCCGGCAAGACCGGCACCGCCCAGCACGGCGACAACTCCCAGCCGCCGCACGTGTGGTTCACCGGCTTCGCGCCGGCGGAGGACCCGCAGGTCGCGGTCGCCGTCGTCGTCAAGAACGGCGGCGACCTCGGCGGCCAGGCCACCGGCGGCTCGGTCTCCGCGCCGATCGCCAAGGCCGTCATGGAAGCGGTGCTGAACGGATGAGGCCGGCCACGGGGCTCGCGCTCGGCGAGCGGTACCGCCTTACGCGCCGTATCGCCATCGGCGGCATGGGCGAGGTCTGGGTGGCCGACGACGGCTACCTGGGCCGCGAGGTCGCGGTGAAGGTGCTCCGCGAGGAGTACACCGGCAACGAGGACTTCCTGCGCCGCCTGCGCACGGAAGCGCGCAACAGCGCCGCCCTGTCGCACCCGAACATCGCGCAGATGTACGACTACGGCGAGCAGGACGGCGCCGGCTTCCTCGTCATGGAGCTGGTGCTGGGCGAGCCGCTGGCCGACCTGCTCGAGCGTGAGCCCGTCGTCGCGCCCCGCAAGCTGCTGCCGATCCTCGCCGCCACGGCGCGGGGGCTGCACCACGCGCACCTGGCCAAGGTCGTGCACCGCGACGTCAAGCCCGGCAACATCCTGCTGGAGCACGGCGGCAGCGTGAAGATCACCGACTTCGGCGTCTCGCTCGCCGCCAACCAGGCCCCCATGACGGCGACCGGCATGGTCATGGGCACGGCGCAGTACCTGTCGCCCGAGCAGGCGGTGGGGCAGCCCGCGACGGCGGCGTCCGACGTCTACGCGCTCGGGGTCGTCGCGTACGAGGCGACGGCGGGCAAGCGCCCGTTCACGGGCTCGACGCCGGTCGACATCGCCGTCGCGCACGTCAACGCGCCGGTACCGCCGCTGCCCACGCACGTGCACCCTGGGCTCGCGGACGTCATCGGGCGCATGCTCGAGAAGGACCCGTCGCGTCGGCCCGAGTCGGCCGCCGCCCTCGCGGGGGAGCTCGACTCGCTCGCCCGCGAGATCGCGGAGGACCCGCTCGGCGCCCGGTCCCGGTCCGCGCGGCGTGCCGCGGCGGCGCGCCAGGGCGCCCGCCCGGCGCGTGCCGTCCCCGCGCACGCCGCGCCCACGGCGCCACGACCCGCCGGACCTGCCGCTCCTGCCGGCCCTGGGAGCCCTTCCACCCCGCCGTCGGCCGCGATGCCGGTCGCGTGGACTGCGGTGACGCCGTCCGAGGACGAGCGTGCGACGCCCGCCGAGCCCGCGGCGGTCGTCCCCGGCGACGAGCCCACCCCGCAGACCCCGGTCGACGGCCTCGCCGCCGGACGTGCGTACCCGCGGCGCCGCGAGGTGCGCGCCGGCACCCACGACGCCCGCCGTCCCCCGGTGCGCAAGGCCCCGTCGACCGGCACCCGGCGCCGTTCGACGTCGCGCTCCGCGCCCGAGGCCAAGCCGGCGCGCCGCACGTCGACCTCGACGGGCCAGCGCTTCGGCCCGCTCGGACGCCTCTCCTGGCCGTTGATCGCGCTGCTCGGCCTCCTCGTCGTCCTGCTGCTCGCCACCCTCGTGCAGGCCATGGCGGCCGACGCCGAGGGCCACGCGGCGGCCCTCCTGGTGGGACCGGCCCTCGCGGTCTCCCGCCCCTCCCGCACGGGTGCGCGTCCCTCCTCTGGGATGATGCTCCGAGACACGCCGCGCGCCCCGCGCGCGGCCATGACCGAGAAGGACTTCTGAGTGGTGGACAACACGCCCCGGGTACTCGCCGGCCGCTACGAGGTCGGTGAGCTCATCGGCCGCGGCGGCATGGCCGAGGTGCACATCGGGCACGACACGCGCCTGGGTCGCACCGTCGCGATCAAGGTGCTGCGGTCCGACCTCGCCCGCGACCCGTCCTTCCTGGCGCGGTTCCGTCGCGAGGCCCAGTCTGCCGCCGCGCTGAACCACCCCGCCATCGTCGCCGTCTACGACACCGGCGAGGACACGCACACGGACACGCAGGGCGCGTCCGTGCACGTCCCGTTCATCGTCATGGAGTACGTCGAGGGGCACACGGTCCGCGACATCCTGCAGGACGGCGCGGCCGTGCCGATCGAGGAGGCCGTCGAGATCACGGCGGGCATCCTCAGCGCGCTGGAGTACTCGCACCAGGCCGGCATCGTGCACCGCGACATCAAGCCCGCGAACGTGATGATCACGCCCACGGGTGCGGTCAAGGTGATGGACTTCGGCATCGCCCGCGCGATGGCGGACTCCGCCGCGACGATGACGCAGACGCACGCCGTCATCGGCACGGCCCAGTACCTGTCGCCCGAGCAGGCCCGCGGCGAGACCGTGGACGCCCGCAGCGACCTGTACTCCACGGGCTGCGTGCTGTTCGAGCTGCTCACCGGGCGCCCGCCGTTCATGGGCGACTCCCCGGTCGCCGTGGCGTACCAGCACGTCGGGCAGGCGCCGCAGCGCCCCAGCGAGCTCGCCTCGGACGTGCCCGAGGTGCTCGACCGCATCGTGCTCAAGGCCCTCACGAAGGACCGCGACGCCCGCTACTCGACGGCGGCGGAGTTCCGCGCGGACCTCGAGACGGCGCTGCGCGGCGGCGACGTCACCGCGCCGCTCCTCGGAGCGGCCGCCGCCGGCGCCGCGGCGACGCAGGTCATGGGCCAGCCCCAGGGCACCCAGGTGATGGACCCCGCGAGCACGTCGCAGTGGGGCACCACCGGGGTGCAGGGCGCGAACGGCGAGCCCGAGGACGAGAAGAAGAGCCGCAAGGGCCTCATGTGGACGCTCATCGCGATCGGCGCCGTCGCGCTGGCCGCGATCATCACGTTCCTCGTCATGAACGGCGCCGAGGCGAAGACGACCGTGCCCGAGCTCCAGTCCAACGTCACCCCCGCCGAGGCGGAGCGTGCGATCACCGCCGCGGGGCTCGAGTACGAGCAGGCCACCGACACGGAGTCCACGGAGCCGGAGAACACGTTCCTCGGCCAGAACCCGACGGGCGGCACCGAGGTGGACCGCGGCACCACCGTCACCGTGACCTTCTCCGCGGGGCCCGACACGATCGGCGTCCCGAACCTCGCCGGCATGACGGAGGACGAGGCCAAGGCGGAGCTCGAGGACGCGAACCTCACCCTCGGAGACGTGTCCCAGGCGCACAGCAAGGACGTCGAGGAGGGTCGCGTCATCAAGTCGGACCCGGCCGAGGGCAAGGCGGTGAGCGAGGGCTCCTCGGTCGCCATCGTCGTCTCGGACGGCCGCGTCGAGCTGCCGAACCTCGTGGGCAGGTCGGAGCAGCAGGCCAAGGACACCTTGACCGGCCTCGACCTGAGCTACTCCACCAGCACCGAGGAGAGCGACAAGAAGGCCGGCACGGTCATCCGACAGAGCCCCGAGGCCGGCAACGTGCCGCAGCGCAGCGAGGTCTCGATCGTCATCGCCAAGGAGAAGGCCCCGGAGATGACGACGGTGCCGAACGTGGTCGGCCAGTCGGCCGCCGACGCCCAGGCGGCCATCACCGGTGCCAACCTGAGCCCGCAGATCAGCTTCGAGCCCTCGGACGACGTGCCGAACGGCACCGTGATCTCCCAGGACCCGGAGGGTGGCGAGGCCGAGGTCGGCTCGAACGTCGCCGTCGTGGTGTCCAGCGGGCCGGAGGCCGAGGAGACGCCCACGGGCGATCCGTCCGGCGACCCCACGGACGGCGCGACCGACGACGCGGGCGACCCGCTCGGCATCCTGGACGACTGAGCGAGCCGCACGACGGAGCCCGCCGGAACCGTGGTCCCGGCGGGCTCCGTCGTGCGTGCTGGCGTCAGCCCTGGTGCACCAGCGGCGCCATGCCGGCGGACCGCTCCACCGCGCCGTCGTCGCCGCACACGGCGAGCCAGTTGGCGAGGAGCCGGTGCCCGCCCTCGGTGAGCACGGACTCGGGATGGAACTGCACCCCGTGCAGCGGCAGGTCGCGGTGCTGCAGCCCCATGACGACGCCGCTCGCCGTCGCGCCCGTCACCTCGAGCTCGGCGGGCACGCTCTCCGGGAGCACCGCGAGCGAGTGATAGCGCGTCGCTGTGAACGGCGACGCCAGACCGTCGAGCACGCCCTCGCCGTCGTGCTCCACCAGGCTGGTCTTGCCGTGCATGAGCTCTGGCGCGTGCGCCACCGTGGCGCCGTACACCTCCGCGAGGGCCTGGTGGCCCAGGCAGACGCCGAGCATCGGCGTGCGGGAGCGCGCACACGCACGGATGACGTCCTCCGACGAGCCCGCCTCCTTCGGGGTGCCGGGGCCGGGGGAGACGAGGACGCCGTCGAAGGGCGCACCGTCCGCGTCGTGGAAGACGCCGTCCGCGTCGGGCTCGGGCACCGCGTCGTTGCGCACGACGACGGTGCGCGCCCCGAGCTGGTCCAGGTAGCCGACGATCGTGTAGACGAACGAGTCGTAGTTGTCGACCACGAGGATGCGCGGGCCGGCGGTCGTGGTGGTGGGGCTGGTCATGGCTGTCTCGCTTCGGGGAAGTGGTCAGGCGGGCTGCGGGGCGGGACGGCGGCCACGCCATCGCCGGCCCGGCAGCGCGGAGCTCACGACGGTCGCGGCGCTCACGAGAACACGTCCGTGCCGGCGGGGACGGTCGCGTACTTCATCTCGGAGCTGCCGGTGTAGGCGGGGAGCTCGAGGGTGCCCGCGTCCTTGACCGACCACCCGAGGGCGACCCAGTCGACGTACTGCTGGTAGATCGCGACGCCCGGGTCCGCGTCCAGCGACGCCCGGAGCTGCTGGGGGTCGCCCACGGCCTCGATCACGTACGGCGGGGAGAAGACCTTGCCGTGCAGCAGCAGGATGTTGCCGGAGCAGCGGAACGCCGACGTCGCGGTGACGCGCTCGCCCTGCAGCGTCATCGCCTCGGCCCCGCCCGCCCACAGCGCGTTGATCACGTGCTGCACGTCCTGCTGGTGCACGACCAGGTCGTCCGGCCGCGCCCCGCTGATCGACTGGCTGGACGCGGGCGCGTCGTCGAGCGCCACCCGCAGCCCGGGCCCCGAGACCGGCGCGGCACCCGTGACGACCGACTCGTCGGCCACGAGGTCGGCGCTCCGCGTGGGCAGGTCGGTGCCGGCCTGCTTGCCGAGGTCGTCGATCTCGGCCTCGAGCTCGTTCATCCGGTCGGTGAGCCCCGCGACGCGGTCGGACTCCGTGGTGACGAGCTCGGCGAGGTCCTGCGGGTCCCGACCGTCCTTGGTGTCCGCGAGCTGCGCGCTGGCGGTGAAGAGGAGCCCGGACGCGGCGAGGACGCACGCGACGGTCGCGCTCTGGCGCAGTCGGCGGTTCATCGGCCCTCCGGTCGGTCGCGGCTGTCCTTCTCGAGCCTGCTGACGACTACGCTAGTCGACAGAATCGCCGACGGTGGCGGGCATCCGGCCCGCGGCCGCCGCCCACCCGTCCGGACAGGAGACCTCCCCGTGCCCGAGTCGAAGTCCCGCAAGAAGAAGAGCACGCCCGCCGAGCAGCCGGCGACGCCGAAGGCGAAGCCGCAGGGCAACCCGCGCTGGCTGGTGCCGACGATGCTCACGCTCATGCTGCTGGGCCTCGCATGGATCGTCCTGTACTACCTCACGGCGCAGGGGCTGGGCCTGCCGATCCCGGCGCTCGGCGCCTGGAACCTCGCCGTCGGGTTCGTGCTGATCATCGCGGGCTTCGGGCTCACCACCCGCTGGCGCTGACGCCGGGTCTTCCACCCGTGTAGTTCGTTCCACACCTGTGGACAACCCTGTGGGCGGCGCTCAGAGCATCCCCACCGAGGCGTACTTCCACAGGGTCGCGGCGACGAGGACGACGGCCACGCCCGCCGGGACCAGCCACCCCACGAGCGCCTGCCGCTCGCGGGGCGCGAAGGCGAACCCGGCACCCATCGCCAGACCGACCGCCAGGCCGCCCAGGTGCGCCTGCCACGCGATCCCGCCGACGAAGAACGGGATCGCCATGTTGATGGCGATGAGCACGACGATCTGCGCGGCGCTGCGCCCGGTGCGGCGCAGGACCGGGATGATCGCGCCGAACAGCCCGAAGACGGCCCCGGAGGCACCCACGACGGCGGTGATCCAGGAGTAGCTCGTCGGGTCGGCGAGCAGCAGGTAGCCCACGGACCCCGCGATCGCGGACAGCACGTAGAGCGCGATGAAGCGGCCGCGTCCGAACGCCTGCTCGAGGAACGGGCCGGTGAGCCACAGCGCGTACATGTTGAACAGGATGTGCAGCGGGCTGGTGGAGTGCAGGAACGCGGCGGTGAGGAACCGCCACGGCTCGTCGAGCCCCACCGAGGGGGCGAAGGCCCACCGCTGCGTCCACTCGCCGCCCGTGACGAGCTGCAGCACCCAGCTCACCACGCACAGGCCGACGATCGTCAGCGTGACGACCGGCCGCCCGCCACGGACCGTGCCGCCGAACATCGTCCGGGCGCTCGGCACCGCGCGCGATGCCTCCTTGACGCAGTCGACGCACTGGATCCCGACGGCGGCAGGTCGTTGGCACTCGGGGCACGTCGGCCGCCCGCAGCGCTGGCAGCGCACGTAGGACACACGGTCGGGGTGCCGCGGGCACACGGGAGGAGCCGTCGGCTGCGGACCGGGAGTTGGGGTCGAGATGGGTCAGCCCTCCGTGAGGCGAGAGAGAGGTCGGGGTCGAGAATCTCGTCGCAGTACGCTCTTTCCCGACGTGGCGCGCCCCCTGGGGCGCGTGAACGGGACTGCGTCGAGATTCTCGACCCCGACCGTGACCTGGACCGGAGCTCAGTCCTCGATGGTCACGCTGTTGATGACGATGTCCTGGACGGGACGGTCGCCGGGGCGGGTCGGCGTGGTGCCGATCGCGTCGACGACGGCGCGCGACTCGTCGTCGGCCACCTTGCCGAAGATGCTGTGCTTGCCGTTCAGCCACGGCGTGGCGCCGGTGGTGATGAAGAACTGCGAGCCGTTGGTGCCCTCGACGGCGCCCGTGACGGGGTTGCGGCGCTTGCCGGCGTTCGCCATCGCGAGGATGTACTTGTCGTCGAACTGGAGCTCGGGGTGGATCTCGTCGTCGAAGGTGTAGCCGGGGCCACCGGTGCCGGTGCCCAGCGGGTCCCCGCCCTGGATCATGAAGTTGTCGATGACGCGGTGGAAGATCACGCCGTCGTACAGAGGGTCGTTGCGCTCGGCGCCCGTGGCCGGGTCCGTCCACGTCGTGGTGCCCTTGGCCAGCCCGACGAAGTTCGCGACGGTCTTGGGCGCGTGGTTCGGCAGCAGCTCGATGCGGATGTCACCGGCGGTGGTGTGGAGGGTTGCGAACATGCCCTCATCCTCTCACTCTCCCTTCCCTGGACTCTCACGACGCGGCCCGCGCGTAGCGCTGCAGGCCAGGGCACCTGGTGGCACAGTGGGTCCATGGTGCGAAAGAACGTGGGCGACAGCGTCAAGGACGCTGCCAAGGACCAGGCCGAGAAGCTCTCCTCGAAGGTCTCCGACAAGGTGAGCTCGACGATCAACGACATCGACACCGAGAAGCTCAAGGGCTCCGCGACCGAGGCGGCCGCCGTCCTGGTCGACGTCGGCGCCCGGGCCGCCGGTGGGGCGAAGGACGCCGCGAACCAGGCCAAGGACTGGGCCGAGCCGCGCGTCGACTCCTTCCTCGAGTGGCTCGTGCCACGCGCCGAGAAGGCGTGGCGCGAGAGCGTGCTCGCGGCGGCGCCGCGGGTCGAGAAGGCCGCCGACAAGGCGGGCCCGCTCGTGGACACCGCGCACGACAAGATCGTGGACGACTACCTGCCGCGGGTCGTCTCCGCGTTCAACGAGGCCGCGACGCGCGCCGGGGCGGCCGCGGGTGCGGCCGGTGTCCTGGCGGCGGACGCCGCGCGCGACGCCGCGGAGAAGGCCGGTCGTGCGGGCAAGAAGGCCGCGAAGAAGGCGGCCAAGGAGGCCGCCAAGGCCCAGGCCGCGGCCGAGAAGGCGGCGGAGAAGGCCGCCAAGGAGGCAGAGAAGTCCGGCAAGGGCAAGGGGCTGTTCTGGTTCCTCGCGCTCGCCGGGGCGGCTGTGGCCGGCTACGCCTTCTGGCGCCGGGCCCAGCCGCAGAACGACCCGTGGGCCGAGCCCTGGGAGCAGCAGTCCGGACCCGACTACGACGGCGCGGCGCGAGACGCGCGGCACGCCGTCGCCGACGCGGCGGAGGCCGTCGGCGAGGCCGCGGGGCACGCCGTCGCGAAGGGTCGCGAGGCCGCCGAGCGCGCCTCCGAGAAGGCCGCCGAGCTCGGCGAGGAGGTCACCGAGGCCGTGGACAAGGCCAAGGACAAGGCGACCGACGCCGCCAAGAAGGCCACGAACCGTACGCGCTCCGCCGCCCGCAAGACGGAGGACGCCGCCGGGGACGTCGCCGACGCCGCGAAGGATGCGGGGGAGGGCGACAAGGCCTGACCAGCTCGCCGTCCCGGGACGGCACCGCACCGATCACCGCAGGGCCTCGTCCACAGGGACGGGGCCCTGCGGCGTCCCCGGGCTCAGACCTGCGGCACGTCCTGGAAGGCGCGGACCTCGACCCGGCCGCCGAGCGCCTCGGCCGCCAGCGTGCCCCACGCGATGGCCGCGGCGTCGTCCGCCGCCTCGATCACCCAGAGGCCGCCGAGGTACTCCGGGGCCTCCACGAACGGACCGGGGGAGACGGTCGCCGGCTCACCGGAACCGTCGATCGTCGTGGCCGTGCTCGGCGGGTGCAGCCCGCCGGCGCACCGGAGCGCGTCCGCGGCCTCCAGCGACTCGTTGAAGGCGCCCACCGCCGCGAGCGTCGCCTCCAGCTCCGCCGGGTCCATCGTCGCCATCGTGGGTTCGCTCTCGGAGTCGTGCGGCACGGACAGCAGGTAGAGCGTCATCGTGACCCCCTCGTCGTGACGGCCGGCCGATCGGCGGCCCACCATCCACCATGCGGGACCGGGCGCCTGAGCTCAACACCTCCGGGCGCGCTCGTCACCGGACGACGAGACCCCGCACGCCGACGGGCGTACGGGGTCTTCGGTGGTGGAGCCAAGGGGACTCGAACCCCTAACCCCCTGCTTGCAAAGCAGGTGCGCTACCAATTGCGCCATGGCCCCTGGCGGCCTCGTCAGACGGGCCGGGCGTCCTCAGTCGATGGTGTCGGTGACCTCGGACCACAGGTCCCGGTCGGCCGAGTCCTCGTTGAGACGGCGCCAGACCAGGTATCCCGCGCCCAGCGCGAGCAGGAGGACGAACAGCTTCTTCATCTTCTGCCTCCTCGTCACGACCGTCGTCGTGCGTCTCGGGCCCGGGCCTGAGGTGGCCTGGAGTGGGGCTAGGAGGACTTGAACCTCCGACCTCTTCCTTATCAGGGAAGCGCTCTAACCGTCTGAGCTATAGCCCCGAGCGCGCCCCCACGAGGGAGCGCGTGCAGCACGGAACATTACCGTACGCGCGGGTCCGTTCCCAAACCGGGAGAGCCGTCACGCGGTGTGACGTCGGTCCCGGTCGGGACGGGGTTCATTCGTCCGTCAGCGTGAGGTGCACGCCGCCGACGAGTGCGGCCGTGATGTTGTACAGGATGGCCATGATCGTGGCGAGCGCGGTCAGCAGCACCACGTTGACGATGGCGATCAGCACCGACAACGAGACGACGCGGTCGAACTCGATGAACTGCATGAGGTTCACGGCCTGCGGGCCGATCGTCTCGCTCAGGAAGCCCTGGATCTTCGCGAACGTGCCCATGTCGTTGAGCACGTACCAGACCACCATCGTCGCGACGACGGTGATGAAGCCGATCGCGACGGACAGCAGGAACGCGAGCTTCATGATCGACCACGGGTCGACCCGGGAGACCGACAGCCGCACGCGGCGCGCGCCGGCACCGGGCTGGACGGCCCCGACCATCGGGCTCCCCACGGGAGCCGCGGCGGCGGGGGCTGCCGTCCCGTGCACGCCGCCGGCCGAGTAGTGCATCTCCGGGCGCGGCTCGGCGGGCTTCGCGGCGCTCTTGGTCGTGCCCGTGCCGCTCGTGCTGCCCGCGCCGTCCTGCCCCTTGCCCTGGGCGTCCGGCATGACCGACTGGACCTTCTTCGCCGCGCTCCGCGCGGCGGCGAGCGCGGCGGCGGCCGCCTTCACCGCGCCCTCCTTGACGGGCGACGCGCCCTGGACGGCGGTGCCGTCCGAGGCGACCGAGGGAGCGGGCGCCGGGGCGGCGACCGGTGGGGCGGGCGGGGCCGGCACCTCGCCGACGCGGACGACGCCGATCGGTGCCGCGCCCGCTGCCGGGCTGCGGCGGTGGGTCGACTCGTCGATCTCCGCCTCCCGCGTGGGAGGCGCCGACGCCCGGGTCGACGCGCTGTTCTCCGTCATCAGTCCTCGTCCCCGCTCGTGGTCTGCTCGTCGGCGGCCTGCTCGTCCACGCTAACCGACTCGTCGCCGCTTGCCTCGTCGACGTCCCGACGTTCGACGTTGCGGGCGACGGCGATGATGCGGTCCCCGCGGTCGGGCTTGGCGAACGTCACGCCCTGCGTGGTGCGGCCGGTGAGGTTCACCTCCGCGACCGCCGAGCGCACGATCTTGCCACGCTCCATGATGACCAGCACCTCGTCGTCCGCCTCCGTGACCAAGGCCCCCACGAGGTCTCCACGAGCCTCGACCAGGTTGGCGACCTTGATGCCGTAGCCGGCGCGACCCTGGACGCGGTACTCCGTGATCGCGGTGCGCTTCGCGAAGCCGCCCTCCGTCACGACGAACAGGTCCGTCCCCGGCGTGACGACGTCCGCGTTGAGCAGCTCGTCCTCCTCGCGGAACTTCATGCCGGTGACGCCGGACGTCGCACGGCCCATCGGGCGCAGCGTGTCGTCGTCGGCGGGGAAGCGGATCGACTGGCCCTTGCGGGACACGAGGATGAGGTGGTCGTCCGCGTTCACGAGGCGCGCCGCGACGAGCTCGTCGGGGTGCCCCTCGTCGTCCTCGCGCAGGTTGATCGCGATGAGGCCGCCCGAGCGCGGCGAGTTGTACTCGCCGAGGCGGGTCTTCTTCACGAGCCCGCGGCGCGTGGCGAGCACCAGGTAGTCCGCGGCCTCGTAGTCCGGCAGGTCGAGCACCTGCGCGATGTGCTCGCCGGGCTGGAACGCCAGCATGTTCGCCACGTGCTGGCCCTTGGCGTCGCGACCGCCCTCGGGCAGCTCGTAGCCCTTGGCGCGGTACACGCGGCCCAGGTTCGTGAAGAACAGCAGCCAGTGGTGCGTCGTCGTGACGAAGAAGTGCTCGACGATGTCGTCCTCGCGCAGCGCGGCGCCGCGAACGCCCTTGCCGCCGCGCCGCTGCGCCCGGTAGCTGTCCGAGCGCGTGCGCTTGGCGTACCCGCCGCGCGTGATCGTGACGACGACCTCCTCCTCGGGGATGAGGTCCTCGACCGACATGTCGCCGTCGAACGGCAGCACCGTGGTGCGCCGCTCGTCGCCGTAGCGGGCGACGATGTCGTCGAGCTCGTCCTGGACGATGGTCCGCTGGCGCTCCGGCTTCGCGAGGATGTCCTTGTAGTCCTCGATCTCGCGCTGCAGGCCGTCGTGCTCGTCGATGATCTTCTGCCGCTCGAGTGCCGCGAGACGACGCAGCTGCAGGGCCAGGATCGCGTTGGCCTGCTGCTCGTCGACGTCGAGCAGCTCCATGAGGCCGGTGCGGGCCTCCTCGACGTCGGGGGAGCGGCGGATGAGTGCGATGACCTCGTCCAGCGCGTCGAGGGCCTTGAGGTAGCCGCGCAGGATGTGGATCTGACGCTCGGCCTCGGCCAGCAGGTACTCGGTGCGACGACGCACGACCTCGATCTGGTGCGTGGTCCAGTGCCGCACGAAGGCGTCGAGGCTGAGCGTGCGCGGCACGTCGTCGACGAGCGCCACCATGTTCGCGCCGAAGCTGAACTGCAGCGGCGTGTGCTTGTACAGGTTGTTCAGCACGACCTTGGCGATCGCGTCGCGCTTGAGCACGATGACGAGGCGCTGGCCGGTGCGGCCCGACGTCTCGTCGCGGATGTCCGCGATGCCGGCGAGCTTCCCGTCGTTGACGAGGTCCGCGATCTTGCTGGCCAGGTTGTCCGGGTTGACCTGGTAGGGCAGCTCGGTGATGACGAGGCAGATCCGGTTCTGGATCTCCTCGACGTTCACGACGGCACGCATCGTGATGGAACCGCGGCCGGTGCGGTACGCCTCCTCGATGCCCTTGGTGCCGAGGATCGTGGCGCCGGTCGGGAAGTCCGGTCCCTTGATCCGCAGCATCAGTGCGGCGAGGAGCTCCTCGCGCGACGCGTCCGGGTTGGCGAGGTGCCAGCGCACGCCCTCGGCGACCTCGCGCAGGTTGTGCGGCGGGATGTTGGTCGCCATGCCCACCGCGATGCCGGCGGAGCCGTTGACCAGGAGGTTCGGGAAGCGGGCGGGCAGGACGACGGGCTCCTGCGTGCGGCCGTCGTAGTTGTCCTGGAAGTCGACCGTGTTCTTCTCGATGTCCCGGACCATCTCCATGGCCAGCGGGGCCATGCGGCACTCGGTGTACCGGGGAGCGGCGGCCGGGTCGTTGCCGGGCGAGCCGAAGTTCCCCTGCCCGGCGACGAGCGGGTACCGCAGCACCCAGTCCTGCACCAGGCGCACGAGGGTGTCGTAGATCGCCGTGTCACCGTGCGGGTGGAATTTGCCCATGACGTCGCCCACGACGCGCGAGCACTTCGAGTACGCGCGGTCGGGGCGGTAGCCGCCGTCGTACATCGCGTAGAGCACGCGGCGGTGCACCGGCTTGAGGCCGTCCCGCACGTCGGGGAGCGCGCGACCGACGATGACGCTCATCGCGTAGTCGAGGTAGCTGCGCTGCATCTCCAGCTGCAGGTCTACCTGGTCGATGCGGCCGTGCTGCACCGTCACCGCACCGTCGGTCGTGTCGATCGCCTCGCCGTCCGGGGCGCCGTCCGTCATGTCGGGACCGGGGGTCTCGTCCGTCACCGTCTACCTTCTTCCTGTCCTGCGCCGCCGGGGCGCGGGTTCCGTCGTCCTCGAGATCGTGCTCGGCTGGTGTACAACGACGTGCGTACGGGTTGTACGACGTCGTCGTCCGCCGCTAGATGTCGAGGAAACGGACGTCCTTGGCGTTGCGCTGGATGAAGCTGCGGCGGGACTCGACGTCCTCGCCCATGAGCACCGAGAAGATCTCGTCGGCCGCGGCCGCGTCGTCCATGGTCACCTGCAGCAGCGTGCGGTGCTCCGGGTCCATGGTGGTGTCCCAGAGCTCGGTGTAGTCCATCTCGCCCAAGCCCTTGTAGCGCTGGATGCCGTTCTCCTTGGGGATCCGCTTGCCGGCCGCCAGGCCCTCCTTGAGGAACGCGTCCCGCTCACGGTCGGAGTACACGTAGTCGTGCGGCGCGTTCGACCACTTGAGCCGGTACAGGGGCGGCTGCGCCAGGTACACGTGGCCGTGCTCGATGAGCGGGCGCATGTAGCGGAACAGCAGGGTGAGCAGCAGCGTGCAGATGTGCTGGCCGTCGACGTCGGCGTCGGCCATCAGCACGATCTTGTGGTACCGGAGCTTCGAGATGTCGAAGTCCTCCCCGATGCCCGTGCCGAACGCCGTGATGAGGGACTGGATCTCCTGGTTGGAGAGAGCCTTGTCCAGCCGGGCCCGCTCGACGTTGAGGATCTTGCCGCGCAGCGGCAGGATCGCCTGGTTGTGCGGGTTGCGACCACGGACGGCGGAGCCGCCGGCCGAGTCGCCCTCGACGATGTAGACCTCGCAGTCCTCGGCGCGGTTCGACTGGCAGTCCTTGAGCTTGCCGGGCATCCCGCCCGAGCTGAGGATCCCCTTGCGTCGCGTGGCCTCGCGCGCCTTGCGGGCCGCGATGCGGGCCTGCGACGCCTGGATGGCCTTGCGGATGATGTCGCGCGCCTCGGTGGGGTGGGCGTCGAACCAGTCCACGAGCTTCTCGCGCACCACGCGCTGCACGAACGTCTTCGCCTCGGTGTTGCCGAGCTTCGTCTTGGTCTGGCCCTCGAACTGGGGCTCGCCGAGCTTGACGGAGATGACGGCGGTGAGGCCCTCGCGGATGTCGTCGCCCGTGAGGTTGTCGTCCTTCTCCTTGATGATCTGCTTGTCGCGGGCGTAGCTGTTCACCAGGGTGGTGAGCGCCGCACGGAAGCCCTCCTCGTGCGTGCCGCCCTCGGTGGTCGAGATCGTGTTCGCGAACGTGTGCACCGACTCGCTGTACGCGCTGGTCCACTGCATCGCGATCTCCACCGAGATCTTCCGCTCCGTGTCCTCCGACTCCACGTCGATGATCTCGGGGTGGATGAGCTCGGACTTCTTGGCCGCGTTGATGTGCGCCACATAGTCCGTGAGGCCGTTGTCGTAGCGGTACGTCACCGTACGGACGGGGTTCGCGTCCTCGACGTCGGCGGCACCGTCTGCGGCCGTGACGTCGGTGTCCGCGCCGTCCGGGGCCCGGCCCGCGACCTCGTCGTCCGCGACGGCGTGACCGGCGCGCTCGTCGCGCAGCGTGATCTTCAGGCCCTTGTTGAGGAAGGCGTACTGCTGGAAGCGCGAGCGCAGCGTCTCGAAGTCGTACTCCGTGGTCTCGAAGATCGAGTCGTCGGCCCAGAACGTCTGCGTGGTCCCGGTGGCCTCGTCCTCGGCCAGCGGCTCGAGCTTCTGCACCTCGGTGACGGGCTCGCCGCCGTCGCGGTACTCCTGCTGCCAGTGGAAGCCGTCGCGCTTCACCTGGGACACGAAGCGGGTGGACAGCGCGTTCACGACCGACATGCCCACGCCGTGCAGGCCGCCGGAGACGGCGTAACCGCCGCCGCCGAACTTCCCGCCCGCGTGCAGGATCGTCATGACGACCTCGAGCGTGGGCTTGCCCTCGGTGGGGTGCATCGCGACGGGGATGCCTCGGCCGTTGTCGCGGACCCGGACACCGCCGTCGGCGAGGAGGGTCACCTCGACGCTGTCGGCGTGACCCGCGAGGGCCTCGTCCACAGAGTTGTCCACAATCTCGTAGACCAGGTGGTGCAGGCCCCGCTCGCCCGTGGAGCCGATGTACATGCCCGGGCGCTTGCGGACGGCCTCGAGGCCCTCCAGGACGGTGATGTTGCCGGCGTCGTACCCGTTCCCCGGTCCGGCTGCTTCGTTGGCTCCGTTGGCGACAGTGTCGGGACGGGGGGTGTCGGTTCGGTCTGCCACAGGCGGAGCTGCTCCTCGGTCGTCGTGCACGTGCCGACGCTTCGTGCGGTGTGCAGGCGGCGCGGCTCTCAGGTTCCGGGCTGCGCTCGACCGAGCCGTGCGAGAGGTCGCAGCACGACCCGGAATGACCGTCCCAGTCTACCTGCCGGAGGCAAGGAAACGGCGGATTGACGCCGCTGGAGGGAAGTTCCGCACACGTTGTCCACAGGTCGTGGAAAGCGCGCTCTCCACAGCCTTGTCCACAGGCTTGTCCCCAAGGTTGTCCACAGTTGGGGGGGTGATCGGAGCGGCTCTTCCGGAACGTCGGTTTTTTGTGCTCTGACCGTTATCAACGGCTCTCCCGATTTACTCCAAAAACTGGTGTACTACCCCACGACTCCCCGTTTCGCACGTCGACTGGCGCGCGCCCGTGCACCGGTCACCACCGAAGGGACAACCCCACAGTGAAGAGGACTCTGGCCGGCGTCGCCGCGACGACGCTCGCCGTCGGAGGGATGCTCGTCGCCACCGCGGCGCCGGCCTCCGCCCACACCCCCGGAGCGTCGGCCACTTGCGACACGCTCACCGTGAACCTGGCGGCATACGCCAACGGCCACGACGGCCGGACCAACACCGTGAAGGTGAAGGTCGACGACAAGACCGTGGTCGAGGAGTCCTTCGGGACCGGGTACCACAACGACAAGATCGACATCTCCGGCAGTTCCCGGTGGACCGTCGAGGTCGATGCATGGGACGGCCACAACGGCACCCAGTACGACTGGTCCTACGGCGAGAGCACCAAGGCGTGCCCGGCTCCGGAGGTCACCGACGTCCAGGTCGGCATCTACCTGTACCCGAAGCTCGACAAGGACAAGCCTGCCGCGTGGGAGAACTCCGGCGAGCAGCAGCTCCTCGGCACGACGCCGCTCACCGTTCCCGAGGACGAGCTCAAGAACGACCAGCACTGGTACACCGAGCTCCCGGAGACGGACGCGCTCGACGACATCGACCTGTGCACCGGGTGGGGCATCCAGCAGGACCTGGTGCGCGGCGGCGTGGACGAGTACACGATGCCGGAGACGATCACCTACCCCGACGGCTCGTCCATGGACGGGCACCTGGTCGACTGGCAGCACCAGGAGCTCAGCGACTTCGGCATCGAGCTGCCGTCCGCCGAGGACTGCGCCACCCCGACCGAGCCGGAGGTCCCGGTCGTCGAGGAGCCTCAGACCGTCGTTCCGCGGGCCCCGGACGCCCTCGACGTCTGCGGCGCGGTCGCGTCGGACGTCATCCTCCCCGCGGACACCGCGGACGTCACCTACCTGACCACCGAGCAGGGCGTGCTCGCGGTGCCGACCGAGGGACGCACGTTCGGCGACGACCTGGGCGGCTACACCCGCACCGAGGGTGGCGACGTGATCTTCCCGATCGAGCAGCTCGTCCCGTCGGAGGAGTCGTGCGCGCTGATCCCGGGTGACATCGGTGCCGTGTGCGTGGGCGACACGCCCTACCTCGACTACGGCGTCTCGCTGCCCGAGGGCATCGAGGTCGACGACGAGACCCCGCTGACCATCACGTTCATCCACCCGGAGGGTGGCGAGAACTACGTCGCCACCGACCAGCCGCTGGAGGGCCAGCTGCTGTGGCCGGGTGCCTCGGACACGGCGCCGAAGCAGTGGCCGGGCTGGGAGCAGCAGGACGACGGCTCCTACGCCGAGACGGACGGCAACTACGCCTGGACCCGTGAGGGCGTCGAGGTGCTCTTCGAGGTCAACCCCGAGTACTCGCAGCTCGTGAGCTACCCGGAGGCGAGCACCGAGTGCGCCAACCCGGTCGGCGCCGGCGGCGCGGACGTGGACGTCGTCGCGGACGACGCCGAGGTCCCGCCGGCCGCGGCGGAGACGGCCGACGAGCTCCCGCAGACGGGTGCGACGGTCGGCGTCTTCGCCGGGATCGCCGCGCTGCTGATCGTCGGCGGCGGCGTGCTGTTCTGGCTGCGTCGCCGCATCCAGCGCTGACGTCCCGCGAGCACGACGACGGGGCCCGGCCGCACCAGCGGCCGGGCCCCGTCGTCATGTCCGCGCGGTCCCGAACCCTCAGCCGTACGTGTCGCGCGGTCCCGGGCCGCGCACCGTGCGTCGTCCGCGGCGAAAGCCCGGCCCGGCGGGCCCGAGCACGGTGACCTGCTCGACGACGCCCTCGCCGACCTCTTCCTCGAGCCGGCGGAGCAGGGTCGGCACCAGCAGCCTCACCTGCGTGGCCCAGGCGGTCGAGTCGGCCCGCACCACGAGCACCTTCTGCTCGAAGGTCTCCGGCTGACAGTGGTCGGCGACCTGGTCGCCCACCACCTCGCGCCAGCGCCCGATCACGCCGCCGACGGACACGTCCGCCGTCCACCCCTTGTCCCGCATGAGGCGCCCCAGCACCTCCGACAGGAGCTGCGGGTCGCGGGCGCCGGGCCCCTGCCCGGACAGACGTGGCTCTGCGAGGGGGGAGCGGCGCGCCGGCGAGCCGGGCCGGAGTCCCTTGGCCCGCGCCGCCGCCTTCGCGCGGTTGAGGGCCTCTCGCGCGACCGCCGACGGCGGCGTCAGCTCGGTGCGGTCCGTGACCGGGCGCGGGTCCTCGGCGCGGGACGACGGGCCGCCCGTGCTCCCGTCGTCCTCGGGGAGGTCGCCCTCGACGGTCGCGCCGTCGTCACGTCGCACGACGCACCTGGCCGGGGGTGACTTCGTACCGCGCACCGAGCAGCCCCGGCGGGACGTCGTCGGGCACGGCGGCCGTGACGAGCACCTGGCGAGCCGGCGCGACGAGCTCCGCCAGCCGCTCGCGACGTCGCACGTCCAGCTCGGCGAACACGTCGTCCAGGATCAGCACGGGGTCGGCGTCCGTGTCGAGGTCGGGGTCCCAGAACGCGGCGTCCGGCACGTGCTCCGGGTCGTCGCCGCCGCCGAGCAGCCGGTACGACGCGAGCCGCAGCGCCAGCGCGAATGACCACGACTCCCCGTGGCTCGCGTACCCCTTGGCCGGCAGCCCACCGAGGGTGAGGACCAGGTCGTCGCGGTGCGGCCCGACGAGGCTGACGCCGCGTTCCAGCTCCTGGGCACGCGCCTCCGCCATCGCCGCGAGGATCGCCTTCTCCAGGTCCTCCGCGGCGGGCGTCGCGCCGTCCGTGGCGCCGGGGACGCTCGAGCGGTACGCGAGCTGCGCGTCGCCGTCGGCGTCGCTGACCTGCTCGTACGCGGCCGCGACGTGCGGTCGCAGGGCCTCCACCAGCGCGAGGCGCATCGCGAGGATCTGCCCGCCGAGCTGCGCCGCCCGGGCGTCCCAGACCTCGAGGGTGCTGGTGTCCACAGCGCCTGCGCCGGACCGGCGCGCCCCGCGGAGCGACTTGAGCAGCGCCGACCGCTGCCGCACCACGCGCTCGTAGTCGCCCAGCAGGCCGGCAGCGCGGGGGAGGAGCTGCACGACCAGCTGGTCGAGGAAGCGGCGCCGGCCGTCGGGGTCGCCCTTGACGAGCGCGAGGTCCTCGGGCGCGAAGAGCACCGTCCGCAGGATGCCGAGCACGTCACGCGCCCGTCCGAGCTGCCCACGGTTCACGCGGGCCCGGTTCGCCTTGCCGGCGGTGATCTCCAGCTCGACGGTCGACGCCCGGTCCCCGCGCACGATCCGCGTCCGGACGACCGCCCGCTCCGCGCCCGCCTTGATGAGGGGGGTGTCGTTCGCGACCCGGTGGCTGCCGAGGGTCGCCACGTAGCCGATCGCCTCGACGAGGTTGGTCTTGCCCTGGCCGTTGCGCCCGACGAACGCGTTCGGGCCAGGCTCGAGCTCGACGTCGGCCGCGGCGTACGAGCGGAAGTCGAGGAGGGAGAGGTGGGAGACGTACATCTACCCTGCTCGGCGGCCTGCCACCGCCGGCCTCACTGCGCGGGCTTGACCGCGTGCCCGCCGAACTGCTGGCGCAGCGCGGCCACGGCCTTCATCGCCGGGGACTCGTCCTGCCGGGACGCGAAGCGCGCGAACAGCGCCGCGGAGATCACGGGCAGCGGCACCGCGTTGTCGATGGCCTCGTCGACCGTCCAGCGGCCCTCGCCCGAGTCGTCCACCCAGTCGTCGATCGCCGCCAGCGCCGGGTCCTCCTCGAGCGCCTTCACCATGAGGTCGAGCAGCCACGACCGCACGACCGTGCCGCGCATCCACGCCTTCATCGTGCCGTGCACGTCCGTGACGATGTCCTTGGCGGCGAGCAGCTCGTAGCCCTCCGCGTAGCTCTGCATGAGGCCGTACTCGATGCCGTTGTGGACCATCTTCGCGAAGTGCCCCGCGCCCACCTCGCCGGCGTGCACGAAACCCTCCTCGCGGGGGCCCTCGGGCCGCAGCGCGTCGAAGACGGGCATGAGCGTCTCGACGTGCGCGCGGTCGCCGCCGCACATCAGGCCGTACCCGTTCTCCAGACCCCACACGCCGCCGGAGACGCCCACGTCGACGTAGCCGATACCGTGCTCGGCCAGCTCTGCCGCGCGCGCCTGGTCCTCGGGGTAGTGCGAGTTCCCGCCCTCGACGACGACGTCACCCTCGCCCAGCAGCGTGCCCAGCTCCTGCACCACGCCGCGCGTCGGGTCGCCGGCCGGCACCATCACCCACACGACGCGACGGTCCGCGGGCAGCGCGGCCACGAGATCCGCGAGCGACGCGACGTCCGACACCTCGGGCCGCGGGTCGTACCCGGTGACCTCGATGCCGCCGCGGCGCAGCCGCTCGCGCATGTTGTTGCCCATCTTGCCCAGACCGACGAGTCCGATGTGGCTGACCATGGGTTCCTCCGGGTGCGGTACGGGCGAGCGGGCGGGGACGAGCTCAGCCGGCGAAGCGGATCGGCACGAGCAGGTAGCGGTACTCCGACGAGTCCTCGCCGTCGAGCGACTCCTGGCCGGTGAACTCCACAGGCTTGTTCGGGTGCGTGAACGACAGCCGGACGAAGTCGGTACCGAGCGCCCCGAGCCCGTCCAGCAGGAACTGCGGGTTGAACGCGACCTGGATGTCCTCGCCCACCAGCACCGCCTCGAGGGCCTCGGACGCCTGCGCGTCGTCGCCCTGCCCTGCGTCGAGCACGACCTGACCGTCCGTGAACGACAGCCGGATCGGCGTGTTGCGCTCCGCCACGAGGGACACGCGCTTGGCGGCCTCGATGAGCGGCGCGGTGGCGACGACGGCGTGGATCGGCGTCGCGTCCGGGAAGAGACGCCGCACGGGCGGGTAGTCGCCGTCGACGAGCTGCGACGTCGTGTGGCGGCCGCCGGCCTCGAAGCCGATGAGGTCGACGCCCTGGCCCGTGGACAGGCCTACGTTGACGAGGCCCCCGCCCCCACCGAGCGACTTCGCGACGTCGGTCAGGGTGCGGGCGCGCACGAGCGCGACGGCCGAGTAGCCCGGCGTGGCCGGCGTCCAGGTGAGCTCACGCAGTGCCAGTCGGTACCGGTCGGTGGCGATGAGGGTGATGCGCTCGCCCTCGATCTCCATCCTCACGCCGGTGAGCAGGGGGAGCGTGTCGTCGCGGCTCGCGGCCACGCTGACCTGGGCGACGGCGTGCGTGAGCGCGTCGCCGGTCACCGTGCCGCTCAGCTCGGGCATCTGCGGCAGCGTCGGGTAGTCCTCCACCGGCATGGTCAGCAGGGTGAAGCGCGAGGCGCCGCACGTCAGGACCACCTTCGTGCCCTCGAGGGTGACGTCCACAGGCTTGTGGGGCAGGGCCCGGGAGATCTCGGCCAGCAGCCGTCCTGAGACGAGCACCGTCCCCGGCTCGGAGACCTCGGCGGGGATCTCCGCCCGCGCGGACACCTCGTAGTCGAAGCTGGACAGCCAGATCGTGCCGGCCGTGTCGACCTCGATGCGTACGCCCGCGAGCACCGGTGCCGGAGGGCGCGTGGGGAGCGTGCGCGCCGTCCAGGTCACGGCCTCGGCCAGGACGTCACGCTCAACCCGGAACTTCATCCCACTCCTCGCGTTGTCGACCCTTGTCGATCGAAGCGGACGTGCGGGCGTGGGGCCGTTGGCCCGGGACCGGCCCGGACCGTCGTCATGACCCGACCTGCCTCGTCGTCCGAGCCAAACCCTACGCGAGACAGGGGCTCTTCGGCACGTGATCCTCAGGCTGAGGGGCGGGACCGCCCTGGATCGCCTCGCCGCCCTGATGAAGGTGTGGGGAATTTCTTGATGATCAAACGTTCGTCATCGTCATCGGGGTTGTGGAATCTGGGGATGACGGACGTTTGTGCAGGTCAGAGGGCTGTTCAGGGTGTGGAGGCCGTGGGGGCGCCGCTGTGGACAACACCTTGTGCCTGTGGGCGACGGAATCTGTACCCACAGCCGTCCACCGATCGGGGCGTCGTCGTCCACGGATCTGCCGCGGTGGTCCACACGCGTCCACAGAGTTATCCACAGGTGTGAATCTCTCCCGTGTCCGCGCAGCGCCGCTTGTCCACGGTATTGCTCCACAGGCCTGGGGACAGATGCAGCGCAACTGGCCGTTTCCGGGCATCTCCCTGTGGGCAGGCATGTGGAGAGACGCCGACGGGCCCGGATCCACAGCCCTGTGGAGAGCGTGGTCGGGCCCGTGAGGCGGTTCGTCGTGCGGAAAGAGGTCAGCCGCGGTGCTGCTGCTTGATGCGGCTCGTGAGCTCGGTCACCTGGTTGTAGGTGGAACGACGCTCGGCCATCTGGCCCGCGATCTTCTTGTTCGCGTGCATCACGGTGGTGTGGTCACGGCCGCCGAACTGCTGGCCGATCTTCGGCAACGACAGGTCGGTGAGCTCCCGGCACAGGTACATGGCGATCTGACGGGCGGTGACGAGCACGCGCGAGCGGGAGGAACCGCACAGGTCGTCGATCGTGAGCCCGAAGTAGGCGGCCGTCTGGGCGATCACCATCGACGGGGTGATCTCCTGCGTGTCGTCGTCGGTGATGAGGTCCTTGAGGACGATCTCCGCGAGGGCCAGGTCCACGGCCTGCCGGTTGAGGTTCGCGAAGGCCGTGACGCGGATGAGCGCCCCCTCGAGCTCGCGGATGTTCGTGGAGATGCGCGAGCCGATGTAGCTGAGCACCTCGGCAGGGACGTCGAGCCGCTCGCTCGCGGCCTTCTTGCGCAGGATCGCGATGCGGGTCTCGAGGTCCGGCGGCTGGACGTCCGTGATGAGGCCCCACTCGAAGCGCGAGCGCAGCCGGTCCTCGAAGCCGTTCAGCTGCTTGGGCGGGACGTCGGAGGTGATCACCACCTGCTTGTCCGCGTTGTGGAGGGCGTTGAAGGTGTGGAAGAACTCCTCCATCGTCTGTTCCTTGCCCTCGAGGAACTGGATGTCGTCGATGAGGAGGACGTCGACGTCGCGGTAGCGACGCTGGAAGGCCCCGGCGCGCCCCTCGCCGATGCTGTTGATGAAGTCGTTGGTGAACTCCTCCGAGTTCACGTACCGCACGCGCACATGGGGATAGAGGTTGTGGGCGTAGTGGCCGATGGCGTGGAGCAGGTGCGTCTTGCCGAGCCCGGAGTCGCCGTAGATGAACAGCGGGTTGTACGCCTTGGCCGGGGCCTCGGCGACGGCGACGGCGGCGGCGTGGGCGAACCGGTTGGACGATCCGATGACGAAGGTCTCGAAGATGTACTTCGGGTTGAGACGGGTCGGCTCGGCCGACTGCTTGGGGCTCGGCGGCAGCGGGGGCGCCTCCGGCTCGTCGGGGATGCCGGGCTCCGGGGGAGCCGTGTAGTCCTGCGACGGTCCGGTGAGGGTGTCGCTGCTCAGCTCCGGGTCCACGGTGATGCCGAAGCGGATGTCGCGCCCGAGCGTGGAGGCCATCGCGGACACGAGCTGGTCGCGCACGCTGGTCTCGAGGTAGGCGCGTGTCTGCTCGTGCGGCACCGCGATGAACACGGTGTCCTCGAGGATGGCCATCGGCTTCGCGAGCTTGATGAACGCGAGCTGCCGGGCGCTCATGTCCGGCCGTGCCTCGAGAGTGGCGAGCGTGTGTGCCCAGACGTCGGTGATGTTCTCGTCCGGCTGGGCCACGGGCGTCGTCCTTCGGGTCGTTCGGGATGGTCAGCGAGGTCGCGAGTCTGCCACGCCAGATCTCCGTCCACAGCGTTGTCCACATGCTGTGGAACCTGTGGACAATGCTGTGGGCGATGACCGGACCGGGCGAACGGCGCGCCATCGCGCCGAGGTGCGTGAGGTCCTCCACATCGTAGCCACCAGCCGGTCCGGGTCGCCCCCGGGCGGGTTTGACCTGAGGGGCCTCCACGGCGTAACGTCGGACAGCCGTTCCAGGTCCTTTCGCGCGCCCTTAACAGGGCTGCCGGTCCTCGGGTCGGCCCGGTCGGTGCTTCCACGTCTCGTACGCGAGCCCGACCTGCGACAAGACCTGCATCGTCGAGGAACTGACGGTGTGCCTCCCCGACGTTTCTTGGAGTACCTCGTGAGCAAGCGGACTTTCCAGCCGAACAACCGCCGTCGTGCCAAGACCCACGGCTTCCGGCTGCGCATGCGCACCCGCGCCGGCCGCGCCATCCTGGCGAACCGTCGGCGCAAGGGTCGCGCCGAGCTCTCTGCCTGACGGATGTTGCCCGCGGCGCACCGACTGCGCCGTTCCGTCGACTTCGAACGGACGGTGCGCCGTGGCACGCGTGCAGGTCGATCGACCGTGGTGGTGCATCTCCTCGTCGACCCCGACGCCGGCCTTGAGGCCGGCGTCGGTGCTGTCGCGGGCGATGCCCCGCCACAGGTCGGTCTTGTCGTATCCAAGGCCGTGGGGAACGCCGTGCACCGGAACCAGGTGAAGCGCCGCCTGCGGCACATCGCCGCGGCGCACCTTCCCGCCATCCCCCCTGGGTCCCGGATGGTCGTTCGCGCTCTGCCCGCCTCGAGCGGCGCCACCTATGCGGAGCTCGACAAGGACCTCACGAGCAGCCTCGAGCGCGCCCTCGCGCGCGCCCGGAGGACGACGTGACCGCCTCGACGTTCGACCGCGGGCGCGACGCGCTGCGGAACCTCCCGGCGACCGTCCTCATCGGCGTCCTGCGCGTCTACCAGTCGGTGATCTCCCCGCTGACGGGGCCCACCTGCAAGTACTACCCGTCGTGCTCCCAGTACGCGATCATCGCGATCCGTACGCACGGGACGCTACGGGGAACCGGCCTCGCTCTGTGGCGGATCCTGCGGTGCAACCCGTGGAGCCTCGGCGGAGTCGACGACGTCCCACCCGCTCGTTCTCGCCATGTCGATGTCGACGCGGCAGGTCACGAGCACCGCGGCGCAGCACACCACTGACCCTCCCGGACCGCGCCGCCGGGGACGCAGACTTTCCGACAGAGGAGACAATTCGGGATGTTCGACACCATCCTCTACCCCATCGAGTGGGTCGTGGCCTGGATCATGTACGGGGCGCACGCCCTGTTCACGACCCTCGGGATGCAGGACGGCCCTGGCTGGGCATGGGTGTTCTCGATCGTCGCCCTGACGGTCGTCATCCGTATCGCACTGATCCCGCTCTTCTTCAAGCAGATCAAGGCCTCGCGCGGGATGCAGATGATGCAGCCCGAGCTGCAGGCGGTGCAGAAGAAGTACAAGGGCAAGACCGATCCCGCGTCCCGCGAGGCCATGGGCCGCGAGACCATGGAGCTCTACCGCAAGCACGGCACGAACCCCATGGCGTCGTGCCTGCCGATCCTTCTGCAGTCCCCGATCTTCTTCGCGCTGTTCCGGGTCCTCAACAATCTGCAGGGCATCGCAGAGGGTACGCACAAGGCCATCGGTCCGATCGACCAGAGGATCGCCGGCGACATCGAGTCGTCGAGCCTCTTCGGAGCGCAGCTCTCCGACGTCTTCCGGACGACCGACTCGATGACGTCGCGCGTCGTCGTCATCTGCCTCATCGTCCTGATGAGCGCCACGATGTTCTTCACCCAGCGTCAGCTCACGATGAAGAACATGCCCAAGGCTGCCCTCGAGGGGCCGATGGCGAGCACGCAGAAGATGATGCTCTACATCCTTCCGGTGATCTTCCTGATCTCGGGCATCAACTTCCCTGTCGGCGTGCTGATCTACTGGGTCATCTCGAACCTCTGGTCGATGGGCCAGCAGTTCTACACGATCAAGAAGATGCCGGCTCCCGGCTCGGAGGCGGAGCGTCTCCTGAAGGAGAAGCAGGCGCGGAAGGCAGCGGCCAAGGGCGCCATCGAGGCGACCCCGGAGCCCGAGCCCGAGAAGCCCCGCGGGCAGCGTGAGCAGCCCAAGCGCAAGAACCGCCAGAAGCGCCGTTGAGCAGCGAGAGGAATCGAACACCGATGACGACGGACACTCCGGTGGAGCACGGTCCCGACCGTACGAAGCGCCTCGAGGAGGAGGGCGAGATCGCGGCGGACTACCTCGAAGAGCTGCTCGACATCGCCGACCTCGATGGGGACATCGACCTCGACATCCAGCACGACCGCGCCGCGGTCGAGGTCGTGGCGGACGAGGACGAGGACCTTTCTGCTCTGGTCGGGCGTGACGGTGAGGTGCTGGAGGCGCTGCAGGAGCTCACCCGCCTGGCCGTTCAGGCGCGGACGGGGGAGCGGAGCCGGCTGATGCTCGACATCGCCGGGTTCCGTGCGGCTCGGCGGCAGGAGCTCACGGCGCTGGCGGAGGACGCGATTCGCACCGTGCGCGAGTCCGGTCGCGAGGTCGAGCTCGACCCGCTCAACGCCTTCGAGCGCAAGGTCGTGCACGACGCCGTCGCGGCGGCGGGCCTGATCAGCGACTCGCGTGGCGTGGAGCCGGCACGGTACGTGGTGGTGCAGCCGGCCGCGGAGCAGGACGGCGCGTCGGAGTCCTGAAGGACGTCTCGAGAGCCCGTTGTTTCACGTGAAACGACGGGCTCTCGGCATGTGGTGGGAATGCAAGGGAGAGATCGTGAGCGACGAGACACAGGTCCCCACGGGCGATGACGGGGACGCGGAGCTCGGTCAGAGCGACGCCGTCCGCGAGTACTTCGGTGACCGCTACGAGCTGGTGGCTCGGTATGCCGCGAGCCTGAGGGACGAGGGCGAGCTGCGTGGCCTCATCGGACCGCGCGAGGTCGCGCGCCTGTGGGAACGCCACATCCTCAACTCGGCCGCCGTGACGCCCTACCTGGGCGACGTGCGTTCTGTGGCAGACATCGGCTCGGGTGCCGGTCTCCCCGGCCTCGTGCTGGCGATCCAGCGACCGGAGGTCGAGGTCCACCTCATCGAGCCGATGGAACGTCGGACGGCGTGGCTGCAGGAGTGCGTCGAGAACCTGGGCCTGGAGAACGTGCTGGTGAAGCGCGGGCGCGCGGAGGAGTACCACGGCGCCTTCGAGGTGGACGCCGTGACCTCGCGTGCGGTGGCGGCGTTGAGCAAGCTCGCGCGGATGAGCCTCCCGCTCGTACGCAAGGGCGGCGCGATGGTCGTGCTGAAGGGTCGCAATGTCGAGCGGGAGATCGAGCCGGCTCGCAAGGTGCTGCGGTCCTTCAAGACCGCTGAGCCGGAGATCCTTGAGGGGCGCACGGTCGACAACGTCGAACCCACCACGATCCTCCGCGTGCGGCGTGCCTGACTGTCGCTAGCGCTCCGGCACGTGGACGTTCTGCCTGTCCACGGGCCGGAGTTTTGACCCGTCACGACGCCGGTGAGGCCGTAGAGTGAGCGCGGAGCACCGGGCCGTGGCGTCGTACGTGCGGCGACTCGGGTGCACAGTCCCTGTGACGAACCGGAGGAGTGGCACGTGAGCACGAGTACGGAGCACGTCGACGACGTCCCGCAGAACGATGGGACCGCGACGGGTGATCCGCACGTTTCACGTGAAACCGCGCCGGCCTTGTCCTGGGCGCAGGGTGGGCTTCCTCCTGCCATCGACGGACACAGGGCTGCGCTCGTCGCGTCTGTCCCCGAGGCCGACGAGTCCACGCCTCTCGCCGCGCAGCTCGCGATCGACGCGCGGCGTCGGATCGAGCTGCAGGGACGGCAGTTCCCCCGCCCTGCCCGCACCCGCATCATCACGGTGGCGAACCAGAAGGGCGGCGTCGGGAAGACGACGACCACAGTGAACATCGCCGCCGGGCTGGCCCAGTCGGGCCTGAAGGTGCTGGTCATCGACAACGACCCGCAGGGGAACGCGTCCACGGCGCTCGGCTTGGAGCATCGTGCCGGGACGCCTTCGATCTACGAGGTCCTGGTCGAGGACGAGCCGCTCGCCAACACGGTCCAGGAGTGCCCGACCGTTCCAGGACTCTACGGTGTGCCCGCGACGATCGATCTCTCCGGTGCGGAGATCGAGCTCGTCTCGCTCGTTTCACGTGAAACACGTCTGCGGCGTGCGCTCGACGCCTATCTCGCCGAGAGAGAGGAGCGGGGAGAGGACCAGATCGACTACGTGCTTGTCGACTGTCCCCCCAGCCTCGGCCTGCTGACCGTGAACGCGTTCGTGGTGGGCCGCGAGGTGTTGATCCCGATCCAGTGCGAGTACTACGCGCTCGAGGGCCTCAGCCAGCTGCTCAAGTCGATCGAGCTGATCAAGGCGCACCTGAATCCTGTGCTTCGCGTCTCGACGATCCTCCTCACGATGTATGACGGCCGGACGAATCTCGCGCAGCAGGTCGCGGCGGAGGTGCGGGAGCACTTCCCAGATCAGACGCTCCGTACCACTGTCCCGCGCTCGGTCCGCATCTCCGAGGCTCCGAGCCACGCGCAGACCGTCCTGACCTACGACCCGAGCTCGACGGGATCTCTGGCCTACCTCGAGGCCGCCCGGGAGCTCGCCGAGCGCGCGCCGCAGCGCGCTGACCTGCGATGACGGTCGGGGGCGGCGTGCCGACAGGGCGATTGCGCGCGGCGGCGACGTGGGGCGCCCGGCCCTGCAGCGGGGATGTGGAAGGTTCTCCGTCTGTATGGGGGCGGGGCGGTAACTTCAGCACGAACAGGGAAGCGCGGAGCCAGATGGTTCAGGAGGCTGGGGCATGAGTCAGAAGAAGCGTGGTCTGGGTCGCGGGCTCGGCGCACTGATCCCTTCCGGGCCGGAAGGTGATCGTCCGGTCGACGTCTTCTTCCCTGCGGGTGAGGGTCGTGACACGACCGAGAGCGGCAGTGCTGCCGCTCTCGGCTATGCCGAGCGTTCGGCAGCTGAGAATGGAGAGGACGGCGGACGCGCTTCGCGACGGTCTGCGTCGTGGGACTCGGCGATCGCGGGTGGTCGCCTGAGTATCCGGACGGGCGGCGAGCCGCAGGTGAGGGCGCCCGGACCCGCAGGTTCTGCCGCTTCGGCCTCGGTCCTCACCGACGAGCCCGATGCTCCGACCGACGCCGGCGGCCCAGGTGCGGAGCGTGTCGAGGAGGAGTCCCTCGGCGCCGACGGTCTCTCGTTGGGCCTGATCACCAGCATCGAGTTCCCGGATGTCGACGAACCCGCTGATTCTACGTCCGCACACGGAGAGTCGGAAGCGGCAGCGCCCGCTGTGGAGTCGGCCGCGTCGGAGGCTGCGACGTCCCTGGATGTCGGGTCTGCAAACGACGTTTCACGTGAAACGGAGCTCAAGCCGGTGCCTGGGGCCCGGTTCGCTGAGCTCCCTGTGGAGTCGATCCGTCCCAACACCTGGCAGCCGCGGACCGTCTTCGACGACGGTGATCTCGACGAGCTGGTGGCGTCGATCTCGGAGATCGGTGTGCTCCAGCCGATCGTGGTTCGACCCGACGCCTCCGATCCCGAGCACTACGAGCTCATCATGGGGGAGCGGCGGTGGCGCGCCAGCCAGACTGCAGGACTCGAGACGATCCCTGCGATCGTCCGCGAGACCGACGACAGCGACATGTTGCGGGACGCGCTCCTGGAGAACCTTCACCGTGCGGCGCTGAATCCCTTGGAGGAGGCCGCCGCCTACCGGCAGCTGCTGGACGATTTCGGGTGCACTCATGAGGAGCTTGCATCGCGGATCGCCCGGTCGCGCCCGCAGATCTCGAACACGCTGCGTCTCCTGAAGCTGCCCCCGTTGGTGCAGCGACGGGTCGCCGCAGGTGTGCTTTCGGCCGGTCATGCGCGAGCTCTCCTCTCGCTCAGTGACGGCGCGGAGATCGAGCGACTGGCGCAGCGGATCGTGTCCGAGGGCCTCTCTGTGCGGGCCACGGAGGAGATCGTCACGCTGCTGACCAGCGGCGACACCGATTCACCGACGCGCCGCGCGCCGCGCGCGGGTCAGCGCAGCGAGGCGATGGACGAGCTCGCGACCCGACTTGCTGACCGGTTCGAGACCCGCGTGAAGGTGAGCATCGGGAAGACAAAGGGGCGGCTCACTGTGGAGTTCGCCTCGGTCGAGGACCTGAACAGGATCCTGGGCGTGATGGCGCCCGAGGACCCTGGGCTCCTGCGTTCGGGACCTGCCTGACACTGGTTGCTATGGACGGGCATCGCTCCTCGGAGGAGTGATGCCCGTTCTGCGTGCCAGGGACGACCCAGAACCGCCAGCGGCGGCGACATAGCGCTCGGGTGAGTACCCGGTGAGTCGTCTGGTCCCGCGCGCGCCGCATCGTGAGGTTCGGTGGCCTATCGTGGCTCGTCGTCGGAGCCCGCCGGGATTCATGTTTCACGTGAAACGCGTGGGCGTCCCGGAGTCGGACGAGACCGAGGGTGTGGTCGGGGCAGGGAGCCCCGCGAGGAGCCCAGGGTGTGGCCGCGCGACGACAAGGCCCGGGAGGCTCCCGGCGGGCGGGGCGCTCGAGGGAGCAGAGACGCGGCCGCGCACGTGAGGGCGAGGCGAGCGGTGTCGAGCCAAGAGCGGGGGGTGCCGCTGGCGGGGTGGTGGACGCACGGAAGGGCGGTCGCCGGACCTGCCTTGCCCACGGCAAGGGCACCGCGTGCTGTCTGGCGAAAGACAGGGCCAGAGTCAAGCGCGTGTCTCCTACCCGTAGGAATCGGGTGGGCGGCACGCCGGTTGTCGACTCATCTGGCTGGGCGCCGGAGCGGGTCCTTGAGCGGCGACACACGCGCTGTGCACGACGTGAGCGTGTGACGCCATTTCTGCCGGTCCCCGGCGTGCATGAGGCCGTCGATGGTCGGCGCGAAGGGAGAGGCAGGTCGGCGTCGGCACCTTCGATCGACAGCGCAGCTCGATCTCGACGGAGGGGTCGAGCGTCAGGGTGAGGCGCGCGCGAGGTTCGCCAGGGCCGTTCCAGCGCGGAGCGTGAAGCGGCGGATGCACCAGGGTGCCGTTGCGGCGGGCCCACGGCACTTCGGTTCACGACCCGTTCCACGTGAAACATCGATCGGCACCGTATCCAGCGATCTCTGAGGCGACGCGACGCCCGTCACGCGAGAGCGGGCCGTCCCGTTTCACGTGAAACGGCGCATCGTGCCGACGAGGCCACTTGCGGACGTCGTGACCCAGATCCACATGGCGAGGGCGCGCCCGCCATCCACGACGGCGAGCGACCCAACGAGAGCGCAGGAGGACGACGCCCCGCGGCGCGCAACGGTTGCTGACGCGGCCGGTACTGGATCGGCAGGCGAGGATGCGCCATCCAGGGGAGCCAGGAGCCGCCATAGACCCCACGGCCACGGGGGCGGGGGAGGGGGGGGCGCCCGCCACCGAGCGCTGCCTGGTCCACGCCAGAGACGGACGTGGCACCACCTCGATGGGGTGGCACCCTTGCTCAGGGTGTAGGGCAAGCCCGCCGCAGCATTGTGCCGAGGTGCCGAGGTAGCAGGGTCAGCGCTGAGGCACGCACTCTCGTCCCGGTGTCCCGGTGTCCCGGTGTCCCGGTGTCCCGGTGTCCGGTTCGCCGACTTTGGTGATCCCAGCGGTCGCTGAGGACCGGAGTGGTCGAACTCAGTGTGGTCTCGGTGCGAGGGTGCGGAGACGTCGACGACGCGGGTATCGCGCCTCCGATGACGGCCAGGCCGAGGCCGGCATTGGTGCTGGGGACACATCGCGGACTAGCTCGCCATCAGCCAGGCGCCTTGGATCGTCGCAGTTCACAGGCCTGTTGGCGCACTGAAGAGCGGACATACACGGTGATCGGCGGCCCGACGTTCGGGCGCCGGGGTCCGAGGAGCGGGGCGGCGCGGGGCCATCGGAGAAGAGCGGGGAAGGCTCGGTCGCCTTGACCGGTCGAGGCGTCGAACGGTCGGAGAATCTCGAGGTCCGGGGCCCTGGGTCGGGACGGCGACATTCCACGGCCACACCGCGTGGAGGGGAGCGTGGACGAGCCAGCCCACGTGAAGTCCGGGCTTCGGCACGTCGCGCACGGTCCGAGGGGTAGCGACACTGGATCGGCCGGCCTCGCTGGGTCGCCCTTGACATCATGTGTGGTGGGCGGATCGAGAAGTCGTCGGGCGGGCGCGGACGCCCCGCCGAGCGGCTCATCCCGACACGCTGCCGGGACGCGGGCCGGAGTCGATCGTCGCGCGACGTGCCGCCATCGCCCGCCACCGCCCCCGCGAGGGCGATGGCCGGGGCGTACCGCGCCATCCGCCACTCTCAGGAGAATCGGAGCGACACGGTCACATCCGGCAAACCAGAACGCGCTCGCTCGGTCGGGCGCAGTCGAGGACTGTCGAGAGTAGACCTGTGCGCTGAGTGGCACGTCAGGTCGCACCCGGATGAGGTGCCGTCATGGGCCCGGGGGCGAGTGACGGGGCCCTTGCCGCGGGTCGACCTCACGCTCGACCACGGTGCACAGCGCCGCGGGCCAACGGCACCGGTGACGAACGGGATGCTCGCCGTGCCGAAGGGCGCAGTGCGACGGACTTCCGTGGCGTGACCCACGGGGAAACCTTGTCGTTCGGCACGGCGGAGGTGCGGAGGACTGATACCGGACCGGCGAGGCCTCCTGCGCGGTACCCGCGGGCTCTGTCAGCCGGGCATGACGAAGGCCGCGGGTGTTTCACGTGAAACACCAGCGGCCTTCGCGGAGGAGATCAGGCGCTCGGCGCGAGCACCGCCTCGATCTCCTCCTGCAGGGCGCGCTTCGGCCGGGCGCCGATCACGGACTTCACGAGCTCGCCGCCGGAGTAGACGTTGAGCGTCGGGATCGAGGTGATGCCGTACGCCATCGTGGTGGCCTGGTTGGCGTCGGTGTCCAGCTTCACGATCTTGATCTTGCCCTCGTACTCGTCCGAGAGCTCCTCGAGGATCGGGGCCACCATGCGGCAGGGGCCGCACCAGGTCGCCCAGAAGTCGACGAGAACAGGGACGTCGGACTCGAGAACCTCGGCCTTGAACGTGTCGTCGGTGACGGCGACGGTAGCCATGTGTCGCTCCTTAGGGATCGGTGGAGAAAGGTCAGCCGGCGAGCGCGGCGGGGAGCCCGTCCGGGTTGGGCGCGGCCGGGGTGCCGGCGAGGGACTGCTCGCCCTCGGCGTCGGCCACCTCGGTGAGGTACGACTGCGCGTCGAGCGCGGCGGCGCAGCCGGACCCGGCGGCGGTGATCGCCTGCCGGTAGGTGTGGTCCACCGCGTCGCCGCAGGCGAAGACGCCCGGCAGGTTGGTGCGGGTGGAACGGCCCTCGACGAGGATGTAGCCCTCGTCGTCCAGGTCGATCTGGCCCTTGACCAGGTCGGTACGGGGGTCGTGACCGATCGCGACGAACAGGCCGGTGGTGTCGAGCTCGCGCTCCTCACCGGTGACGGTGTCGCGCAGCGTCAGCCCGGTGACCTTGTCCTCGCCGGAGATGCCGGCGACCTCGCTGTTCCAGGCGAACTCGATCTTCGGGTCGGCCTGGGCGCGGTCGGCCATGATCTTCGAGGCGCGGAGCGAGTCGCGGCGGTGCACGATCGTCACCTTGGACGCGAAGCGCGTGAGGAAGGTCGCCTCCTCCATCGCGGAGTCGCCACCGCCGACGACGGCGATGTGCTGGTCGCGGAAGAAGAACCCGTCGCAGGTGGCGCACCACGAGACGCCGCGGCCGGAGAGCTGCTTCTCCTCGGGCAGGCCGAGCTCGCGGTACGCGGAGCCGGTCGCGAGGATCACGGCACGGGCCTTGAAGGTCTCGCCGCCACCGGTGACGACCGTCTTGATGTCGCCGGCGAGCTCGACCTGCTCGGCGTCGTCCCAGAGCACGCGCGCGCCGAACTTCTCGGCCTGCTCGCGCATCGCCTCCATGAGGTCAGGACCCTGGATGCCGGTGGGGAAGCCGGGGAAGTTCTCCACCTCGGTGGTGTTCATGAGCGCGCCACCCGCGGTGACGGAGCCCGCGACGACCACGGGCGCCAGACCAGCCCGCGCGGCGTAGACGGCCGCGGTGTAGCCCGCCGGGCCCGAACCCACGATGACGATGTCGTGCACGGTGGCCTCACCGGTGGTGTTGGTCGGCTGATCGGTCACGTTCTCTCCTGCTCGTCTGGTGGTCTTTCGCGTCCTGAGGCGCCATCGCCCTCAACATCCCGAGGGGGTGTGGTGTTCCCGGGCGACGGGTCGTCGCCCGGGAACGGTCACGAGAGGACGATCTCGTTGAGCTCCAGGTAGTACTTGTCCCGGGTCTGCGGGAGCTCGGTGACCCAGATGACGAAGGAGTCGGCGACGGTCTCCTCCTTGAGGTCGAGCGTCGTCTCCGAGCTGAACGACCCCTCGGCGAGCACCGGGCCGTCGGTCGGCTTGTCCCGCGAGGTCGCGCGGACCTCGACGTGGCCACCCTCGGAGTTGGTGTTCAGCGTGATCGACGTGACCGGTGCCGGCTCCTCGAGCTCGATGACGTAGCCGAGGCCGCTGCGCAGCCCGGCGAAGTCCGGACCGTTGAACCACTGGGTGTACCAGAACGTCGACGGGTCGCCGTCGTAGGCGAGGTCCACCGCCTCGGGGTGCTGGCCGTCGCCCTCGGGGTCGAGCTGGTCGCCCGACGAGATGACGGGCCGGACCTCGGGGGTCTCCGACGGTTCGCTGGACTCGTCGTCCGTGGGCTCCTCGGCCGCGGCGCCGCCGCCCGCGTCCTCGCTGGCCACCGGGCTCTCCGCCACGGGCGGCGGCGACGGCGACATCACCTTGGAGACGGCCCACAGGGCGCCCGCGAGCACGAGTACGACGACGAGCCCGAGCACGATCGGCGTCGGGTTCACGCCGCGACGCTTGGGCGCCGGCGACGACGCGAAGCCGCCGGTGTCCGTGCGGGGCTCGCCGCCCCCTGGCGGCGGAGGCACGGGGGCGTGCGCGGTCGGCTGCTGGACCGGGGCGCCCTGTGCGGTGGGGTAGGCCTGGCTGCCGTAGGCGGCCGCGGGGGCGGCGCCGTACGCCGCTGCGGGCTGCTGCGCGGGGGCGGGCTGCTGCTGGACGGGGGCCATCGCAGCCGTCGCCTGCACGGGCGGCACGGGAGCCTGAGCCGCGGTGGCCGTGGCCGGCGGGATCGCCTGCGTGGACTGCGGTGCCGCGACGCCGGCCGCCGCACCGGCGGCACCGCCGACGGCGGCGGAGCGGGCGATGCGACCGCTGGCCGGCCGGCGGACGGGCGGGGCGGGCGGCGGCGTCCCCGGCAGGGCGGCACCCGCCCCGACCGCGCCCATGACGGAGGAGCGCACCGGCGGCTCGGTCGACGGCTGCACGAACTGCGGGAGCGCCGCGACGACGGAGACCTCGCCCCACGGCGCCAGTGCGGCGACGACGTCGCCGGGCGTGGTGGGTGCGTCGGGAGAGTCGGAGCCGAAGGTCCGCCGTACCAGGGAGTCGAGCTCGGCGTCGACGTGCGGCACCAGCGTCGACACCGGGACGACGCCGCGCTCGTCGCGCTGCGCGGGCAGCGGGCGCACGGCGTCAGGGGCGATCCACGGCTCGTCGAGCGAGTCGCCCGGCCAGCGGGCGGTGAGCGCGTAGTAGGCGAGGGCGACGAGGTCGCGGGCGTCCGCGGCTGCCGCGCCGGCGCCCGTGATGTGATCCCGCCCGCCGTCGACCCCGGCGAGCGCGGCGTCGATGCCGAGCCCGGTGACGACGACGCGGTGGCCGTCGATCCGTACGGCCTCGGGGCGCAGCGCCAGGTGGTGCACGCCGCGCTGCCCGGCGGCCTCGAGCGCCGCGGCAGCCTCGCCGACGACGGCACGCGCCTGCTGGGCGTCGACCAGGCCGCCGGAGACGACCTCCGTGAGGGACGACCCCCGGTACGGCTCGGAGATGATGTAGCTGCGCTGGCCCGTGCCGAGGTCGGTGCTGCCGACGTCGAGCACGCGGGAGAGCCGCGGGTCGGCGACGAGCGCGGCCCGGCGCGCGGCGTCGAGCGCTGCGGACGCGTACGGGCCGTCGACGAACGTCACCCGGACGGGACGGTCCAGGATCTGGTCGTGCGCTTCCCACGACTCGGCTGCGGCGAGGTCGGTGGCCGCGAGCTGCACGAGCCGATAGCGATCGACCATGACGGTCCCGGGATGGGCGGTGCTCACCTGTGCTCCTCGGTGGGGGTGCGGGGGGAGAGGGTCCTCCGGTCCATCGGACCATGGTACGGGCGGGCCGGTGCCCGCGAGGTCGCGCCTGGCGGGCGTGCCCGCAGGGCCCTCACGGAACCCCCGCGAGCCGGGCACGCGACCGTCGTCATCGCTTGAGCCGCCGAAGGACGGGGGCCAGCGCGTCGTCGAGCTCGCGCACGTGCAGGACCTTCAGCGCGAGCACGTAGCCGACCACCATCACGATGCCTGCGATGGCCGTGACCAGCACGGAGTGGCCCCACGACGTGACGTCGTAGCCGTCGAGGAGGCGGACGGTCAGCCACCCCAGGAGGGCGGCGATCAGTGCGCCGACCAGGGCGCGGACATAGAGCTGGAGGACGCGCCGGCCGTCCATGCCCTGGAGCTTGCGGCGCATGCCGCGCACGCGCAGCAGCAGCGAGATCCACGTCGACAGCGCGTACGCCCCGCCGGCGGCGACGGCCCACCACTGGGGCGGCAGCAAGCGGGTCGCGCCCCACAGGACGACGACCATCGAGACGGTCGCGATGACCTGGATGCCGAAGATGCTGCGGCCGTCCTCGAACGCGAAGTACATGCGGCGGACCAGCACCGTCGCCCCGAGGGCGACGATGCCGATCGACATCGCCTGGATGATCGGCGCGACGGCGCCGACCCCTTCCGCGTCGAGCGACGGCAGCAGGGACGCCGTGAGCGGGACGGCGAGGACGATGAGCGCGACGGCGGAGAACACCGAGAAGACGCCCGCGGACCGCATGCCGAGCGACATGTCGCGGCGCACTCCGGGGAGATCGCCGGCCTGGACGGCCGCCGTCATGCGGGGGAACAGGACCGTGACGATGGAGACGACCACCAGGGAGTGGGGCAGCAGGTAGATCGTCATCGCGTTGGTGTACGCGGCGTTGCCGGCGAACACCTCGTCGAGGTCCGTGCCGGTCTGTCCGGCGGCGCCGAGGACGTTGGTGAGGAACAGGACGCCGACCTGCTCCAGGGCGACGGCGCCGATGGTCCAGCCGACGACCGTCCCGGCAGCACGGAGCCCGATGCCCCGCAGGCCGAGGCGGAACCGCCACTGGAAGCCGGTGCGTCGCAGTGCGAACACGAGCACCAGGGCCTGGGCTGCGATACCCAGGGTCGCCGTGCCGGCGAGCACCGCCGTCTGCGCCGTCGACCAGGTCGACAGGTCGGAGATGCCGCGGGACGGGGCGGTGCCCCACATGGCGATGAAAGCCCCGAAGCCGATCAGGGAGACGATGTTGTTCGCGACCGGGGCGACGCCGTAGGCGCCGAAGCGTCCCTGCGCGTTGAGCACCTGACCGAGCAGCATGTACAGGCCGTAGAAGAAGACCTGGGGGATGCACCAGTACGCGAAGACGACGGCGAGGTGGCGCGCGTCGGCGTCCCAGGCACCGCTGAGCGTCGAGAGCCAGATGATGAGCGGGGCAGCGACGACCAGCACCGCCGTGAGCAGCAGCAGCCCGAGGCCGGAGAGGGTGAGGAGCTTGTCGAGCCGCTCGCGGGCGTTGTGGGCGTTCATCGCCCGCAGGATCTGCGGGATGAGCACAGCCTGGAGGACGCCGGCCGAGATGAGCGCGAACAGCATGTTCGGGAGCTTGTTTGCGATGTCGAACGCGTTGGCGACCGTACCGACGGCGCCGACGCACGCGACCAGCAGCATCGCGCGGATCAGCCCGGAGGCACGGGACGCGACGGTCCCCAGCGTCATCACGACTGAGCCGCGGCCCAGGCTGGTGCGCCGCACGCCACCGGCGGCGCCTTCGTCGGCGCTGCCGGCGCTGCCGGTGCCGTCGTCCTGACCGGCGCGGGCACCGCCGGGGTCGCCGACCGGGTGCCAGCTCGCCCCGGGTGCGCCGGTCGGGCTCGCGGGGTCGGTCGCGTCGCCCTCGCCGGGCAGGTCGGGCCGGCCGTCGTCAGGGAAGGCGGACGTCGAAGTCATGAGGGGTCGGTCTCCGTGGCCTGGGCGGGCGGCGTGCGGGCGGCAGGGATGCCGCCGCCGCCCGGGTCGGTCGGGTCGTCGTCGTGCGGGTCGCGTGGCGGACTGTCGTCGGGTGCGGCGGCGTCGGGGCCCTGGGGGTCGGCGGCGGCGTCCGCGACGCCCTCGTCGGTGGTCCGCGCCGAGGACCGCCCCCGACGCACCGTACGCCAGATGCCCCCGATGAAGAGGAGGGCGACCAGGGCGGCGACGACGGCGGTGCCCGCGGTCTCCCAGCCGGCGCGGACGCGGAGGGAGAAGCTCGTGGGCCCCGCGACGACCGTGCCGCTCGGTGCGAGCACCTCGACCTGCACGGTGACGTCGCCGGAGCCGATGGCGCGCACGGGGACGTGCACGTTGGACGACGTGCCGGCGGGCACGACGACGGTCGGCCGAGACTCGACGACCAGCCGGGACGCGTCGGGCCGGAGCACCACCGTGACCGTGGCGTCCACGGGCAGGTCGTTGGAGACGGTGACGGGCAGCCTGCCGGTGTCGCTGACGAGCGTGACGTTGGACCGGTCCGCGACGCCGATGCCCCGCTGGAGGGCGTCGGACTGCTCCACGGCGAGGTCGACGGCGTTGTCGCGGGCGTCGGGTTCGGTGCGGGCGGCGACGGCGAGGGGGGCGACGAGCGCCTGGTCGGTGTCGCCGCTCAGCTCGACGGGGTCGCTGGCCACGGTGGAGAACGCGGCGAGGTCGCGGTGGGAGTCGAGGAGCCGGCGGACGGAGGAGGGCGCCAGCTCGCCCTTGGACCGACCGGCCCGCTCGCCTCGTGCGGGGTCGGCGCGCGGCGCGCGGGAGGCGGGGGCGGCGACGGTCTCGGACAGCGGCACGACGTCGGCCCACGACGCGTCGTGGAGGTCGCCGAGCACCGTGCCCACCAGGGCCGGGTCGGGCGACCAGCTCCGCGGGAGCGCGGCGAGCAGGTGCAGGTCCTGCTGCCCGGAGTCCTGCTGCTGGAGCGCGACGAGCGCGGCGTCGGCGAGCACGCGGGCGGACGCCTCGGCGGCCGACGGGGCGTCGTCACCGTCGGTGAGGGCGGCGAACGCCGACGACAGTCCCTCGTCGGCGACCAGCGCGGACACCTTGCCCGACGGCGTCTCGACGGCGGTGCGGGCTGAGGCGGCGGCCCCGTCGGCGGGCGCGAGCCCGTCGGCCACCACCACCTGGTCGACGGGCGCTTCGCGTCCGGCGGCGAGGGTGGCGGCGTCGGGCCGACCCTCCGGCCAGGCGACGGTGAGGTCCCAGCCCTCGGGCCGCTGCCAGGCCGCCCCGAGCGCGGCCTCCCCGCCGGTCGCGGCCGCGACGTCCGCCCGGGACGGGTCGGCGTGCGCGACCGCCGCGAGGTCGGGGTCGTAGCCGGGCAGGACGGCGACGTCGGCGGGCTCGCCGGTCGCCGCGGCGCCGGCGGTGCCTGCGGTGCCTGCGGTGCTCGCCAGGCTCGCCGAGGTGCCCGCGTCGGTGGCGTCGGTGGCGTCGGCGTCGCCCGTGACCGGCGCACCCGTGAGCCGGGTCGCCCACGCCTGGGCGTCGTCGTCGTCCGCCCCGGCCGCGGCCGACACGAGGGCCGGGTCGACGGCGAGCGACATTCCGGGAGACGTGCCGGTGACCGACGCGGCGTCGAGCAGGCGGTTCAGCCGTCCACCGGTCGCGGTCGCCGTGCCGAGCTCCAGGTCGTAGCCGTCCGGGTCCAGCGGGTCGACGGCCGGGCCTGTGACAGGGGCGGCGACGCTCACCGAGACCGGGTCCGGCGCGTCGCCCTCCGGCGCGAACAGGAGGAAGGTGTGGACGACGTCGAGCGTGGACCCGCCGCGGGTGAGCGCGACGGACATCTCCCGGGGCCCCCAGGGGTTCTCCGCGCTGAGGCCGAGGGTGTCGACGTCGAGCTCCATCGTGACCTGCGCGCTGTCCCCGGGCGCGAGGCGGTCGACGGGCTCGGCATCCTGGCGCAGCCCTGCGGTGCTGGTGCCGTCGTCGTCGGCCCAGGCAGCCAGGTCCTCGCGCGAGGTGACCGGGCGCCACGAGACGCCGAGGTCGAGCTGGGTGCCGTCGAGCGCCGCGTCGGTGCCGTTGGTGACCCGGAGGACGAGCGTCACGGTGGAGCCCGGGGAGGCGAGCGTGGGCGCGGAGCTCACGAGCTCGACCGTCGCCTTCCCGTCGCGGGCGGCGGGCAGGAGGGACGGCGAGGTGACGGCCGACGCCGACGCGCCGGGCAGCGCGACGAGCGCACCTGCCAGGAGCAGCCCGGCGAGCAGCGTCAGCGCCGTGACGAGGCGGGCCGCCCGGGCGGGCGGGGGCGCGGGTGCGGCTCCGGCACCCGAGGGTCGGGACGTGGTCACGCGGCGGGCCTCACTCGACCGCTCCGAGACCGGGGTGCCCGAGCACCTCGGGCGTGCGGCGCAGCACCTGCTGCGCGACGACGGCGAGCCGCTGCTCGTTGGGGTAGGAGAGCCGCTCCGTCAGCTGCTCGACCGGGACCCAGAGGGCGTCCTCCGCCTCGCCGTCGGGGTCGCCCTCCGCGGTGATGGTGCCGCCCTCCGCGCGCAGGAGGAAGTGGTGCACCACCTTGTGGACGCGGTGGTCCTCTCCGCTGAACCAGTAGTCGATGACGCCCAGGCGGGTGCGGATCGTGCCGAGGATGCCCGTCTCCTCGTGGATCTCGCGGACGGCCGCCTGCTCCGGCGTCTCCTCGCCCTCGAGGTGCCCCTTGGGCAGGCACCACTCGAGGCGCCCGCCGCGGTTGCGCCGCACGATGACGGCGGCCTCGGGACCGGCGGCGGCGACCTGGACGACGAGCCCGCCCGCCGACGTCTCCTCGTTGACCGGCAGGTGCGTCGTCGTGCCCGACGGGGCGACGCCCACGACGGCGGGCGTCGCGGTGCCGCGCGGCCCGGCGAGGCGCGCGGGGTCGACCTTGAGGGGGTGTCCTCCCGGTGGCACGGGGACCGGCGCGGCCGGGCGCCGGCGCCGCGGGCCGGGAACCGGGGCCGGGGATGACATGCGCCCACCCTACCGAGTGGAGACACCCCGCCGGCCCAGCCGCCGGGGCGCCGACGCGCGGGATCTGGGAGGATGGGACGCCGTGTCGACCCCTGAACCCCAGGCCCCTGCCGCGCTGCTGCGCCGCGCCCTCGCCGTGCTGACCGAGATGGCCCCCGCGGCCGTCGAGCTGGGCGAGGTGTTCCGCGCCGCCGGGCACGAGCTCGCCCTGGTCGGCGGGCCCGTCCGGGACGCCTTCCTCGGCCGCGCCAGCAACGACCTGGACTTCGCGACGTCGGCCTCGCCCGACGAGACGCAGGCCCTGCTGGCCCGCTGGGGCGACGCCCACTGGGACATCGGCAAGGAGTTCGGCACGATCGGCGCGCGGCGGTTCGCGCGCACCGGGGGCGGGTCGGGCCCCGGGACCGCGGCCGCGACGGGCGACGTCGTCGTCGAGGTCACCACGTACCGCAGCGACGAGTACGACCCCGCCTCGCGCAAGCCCGTCGTCGCCTTCGGGGACACGCTCGACGGCGACCTGTCGCGGCGCGACTTCACGGTGAACGCGATGGCGGTGCGGCTGCCGGACCTCACGTTCGTCGACCCGTTCGACGGGCTGTCCGACCTGGCCCGCGGCGTGCTGCGCACCCCCATCGCGCCGGAGCGGTCGTTCGACGACGACCCGCTGCGCATGATGCGCGCGGCGCGGTTCGCCGGCCAGCTCGGCTTCGACGTCGAGCCCGCGACCCGGCAGGCGATCGTCGACATGGCGGGCCGGATCGACATCGTCTCCGCCGAGCGGGTGCAGGCGGAGATCTCCAAGTTGCTGCTGAGCGACCGGCCCCGCGCCGGCCTCGAGGTGCTGGTCGACACCGGCCTGGCCGACCACGTGCTGCCCGAGCTGCCCGCGCTGCGGCTGGAGATCGACGAGCACCACCGCCACAAGGACGTCTACCAGCACTCGCTGACGGTGCTGGAGCAGGCGATCGCGCAGGAGACCGGGCCGGACGGCCCCGTGCCCGCGCCCGACCTGGTGCTGCGGCTCGCCTCGCTGCTCCACGACGTCGGCAAGCCGGCCACGCGACGCTTCGAGCCGGGCGGGGGCGTGAGCTTCCACCACCACGAGGTCGTCGGCGCCAAGCTGGTGGCCAAGCGGCTGCGCGCCCTGAAGTACGAGAAGCAGGTGGTCAAGGACGTCGCCCGCCTGGTGGAGCTGCACCTGCGCTTCCACGGCTACGGCGAGGGGCAGTGGACGGACTCGGCGGTGCGTCGCTACGTCACCGACGCCGGCCCGCTGCTGGAGCGGCTGCACCGGCTCACGCGCGCCGACTCCACCACGAGGAACAAGCGCAAGGCGCAGCGACTCGCCGACTCGTACACCGACCTCGAGCACCGCATCGCCGCCCTGCGCGAGCAGGAGGAGATCGACGCGATCCGCCCGGACCTGGACGGCTCGCAGATCATGGCGATCCTCGGCATCGCGCCCGGGCCCGCCGTCGGGCAGGCGTACAAGCACCTGCTCGCGCTGCGGATGGAGCACGGCCCGCTCGGCGCGGAGCGCGCGGAGCAGGAGCTGCGCGCCTGGTGGGCGGCCCGCGAGGCCTGACCGATCCTCCCTCGGGGGACGGCCGCGGGTCTATCCTCACGCTTGCGCGCGGGCCCGACGGCGAGCCCCGGAGCGCGACGAGCGGAGGCTGGGCATGAGCGGTTCCGGTATGACGGCGGGTGGTGCGCCGGGCGGGACGGCCGGTGGCGTGAGCGGAGCGGGCGGCGACGCGGGGGCGCGCGACCGGCGGGCGCGCCTCGTGGTGACGGCGTTCTACCTGGTGCAGGGCATGTGCTTCGCCGGACTGCTCGCGCAGGTGCCGACGCTGCAGCACGACCTGGGCATCTCGGACGGCACGCTGACGCTGATCCTGCTGCTGGTGCCGGTCGTGGCCGGCGTCGGCAGCGTGCTCGCCGGTGCGCTCGCCCCGCGGGTCGGCAGCGCCCGCCTGCTGCACGTGTGCGGGCCGCTCGTGGCGCTCGCCGTCCTGGGTGCGGGCCTGGCGCCGACCGTCACGATCCTCTACCCCGTGGTCGCGGCGGTGGGGCTGCTGCTCGGCCTGGTCGACGCGAGCATGAACATGCAGGGCGTGGAGGTGGAGCAGCGGTACGGCCGCAGCCTGCTCAACTCCTTCCACGGCGCGTGGAGCGTGGGCGGCATCCTCGGGTCCCTGGCCGCCGTGCTGGCGCACTCGCTGGGCTGGTCGCTCGCCGCCGGGCTGGGGCTCGTCGCCGCCGTGGGCGTCGCCGTCGACCTCGTGGCGACGGCCGCGGCGTCCGAGGACGGCGCGCCGCGCCCGGACGCGCGGGAGGCGGTACCAGGCGTGGTGACGGCGGAACCCCCGCTGCGCACGGTGACCGGCGTGCCCGAGCCGGCGGGGCCGGCGGGCCGGGAGCGGGCCGACGCCGGCGCGTCGCGCGCCGCCCGCCCGCCGTGGGGCCCGCTGGTCCTCGTCGGGCTCGCCGTGACGATCGTGTACGTCGCGGACTCGGCGACGTCGAACTGGTCCACCAAGTACATCCAGGACGCGCTGGGCGCGGCGGCGAACGTCGCGCCGCTGGGGCTTGCCGCCTACCTCGGGTGCCAGCTCCTGGGGCGGCTCGCGGCGGACCGGCAGGTCAACCGGTTCGGGCCGGTGGCGCCCGTGGCCGTCGGCGGGATCGTGGGGGCGGCCGGCCTCGCCGCCGTGACGCTCGCCCCCGGGCCGTGGGTCGCCGTCGTCGGCTTCGGGCTCACCGGGCTCGGGCTGAGCGTCGTGGTGCCGCTGGCGTTCTCGGTGGCGGGCCGGCTCGACCCCGAGGGGACGGGTGTCGCGGTCGCGCGCGTGAACCTCTTCAACTACGTGGGGTTCGTCGTGGGGGCGGGCCTGATCGGTGGCGTCGCCGAGCTGCTGAGCCTGCGGCTCGCCTTCGCGGTCCCCGCGCTGCTGGCACTCGGCGTGATCGCACTGGCGCCCGCCTTCAAGGTCGCGGCGCGCGACGGCGTCGCCTCTCCTGCCGTCGCGCCCTGACGTCGGGGACGACGTCGGGCGGCCACCGTCGTGCGACGGTGACCGCCCGTGGCGGCGCCCCCGGCCCGTGACGGGGCCGACCGGTCAGTGCGCCGCCGGCATGCCCTCGCCCTCGGGGGAGGCGGGCACGCGCCGCAGCAGGAGCGACAGCCCCACCGCGACGAGCATGATCGCCGCGCCCCAGACGAACGCGTCGCCGACGCCCTCCGCCAGCGCGACCTGCGCCGTCGCGCCGTCCTCCAGGAGGGCGACGGACCGCGTCGTCATCACCGCGACGAACATCGCGGTGCCGGCCGCGCCGGCGAGCTGCTGCACCGTGCCGATCGCGGCCGACCCGTGCGAGTACAGGGGCGGGGTGAGCGACGACAGCGCCGAGGTGAACAGCGGCGTGAACATGAACGCGAGGCCGAGGCTGAGCGTCACGTGCAGCGCCAGGATGTACCAGGGCGACGAGTCCGCGTGCACCTGCGTGAACAGGGCCAGCGCGATCGTCACGACGACCAGGCCCGGCGTGACCAGCGGGCGCGGGCCCACCCGGTCGTACAGGCGGCCGACCGTCGGGCCGAGCAGGCCCATGAGCAGGCCGCCCGGGAGCACGATGAGGCCGGTGGCCAGCGGCTCGAGGCCCATCGCGTCCTGCAGGAACAGCGGCAGCAGGATCAGCGAGCCGAACATCGCGAGCATGCCGACCGCCATGATGGCGAGGCCGACCGAGAACCCGCGGAACCGGAACACGCTCAGGTCGAGCAGCGCGCGGTCGTCGCGGGCCAGGAGGAGCTGGCGCCACGCGAAGAGGCCGAGCACCGCGACACCGACGACGATCGGGATCCACGGCGCGACGGGCGGGGCGTGCCGCGCGGCCTCGCCGATGCTGGACAGGCCGTACACGAGTCCGCCGAACGCCACGGCCGCGAGGAACAGCGACAGCGGGTCGAGGCGCGAGTGTGTACGGTCGGCGACGTCCCGGACGTACAAGAAGCCCATGACCAGCGCGAGCAGGGCGATCGGGAGCACGATGCCGAAGACCCAGCGCCAACTCAGCGCGTCGAGGATGATGCCCGAGATGGCCGGGCCGAGCGCCGGCGCGGCCGCCATGACGATGGAGATGTTGCCCATCACCTTGCCGCGGATCGCCGGCGGCACGACCGTCATGATCGTGGTCATGAGCAGCGGCATCATGATCGCGGTGCCCGACGCCTGCACGATGCGGCCGCCCAGCAGCCACCCGAAGCCGGGGGAGAGCGCCGCGAGGAGAGTGCCCGCGCTGAACAGCGACATCGCGAGCAGGTAGGCGCCGCGGGTGCCGAGCCGCTGCAGCAGGAACCCGGTGGCCGGGATGATGACCGACATCGTGAGCATGAACGCGGTGGTCAGCCACTGGCCGGTGCTCGCCGTGATGCCGAGGTCGGTCATGAGCGGGGCCAGGGCCACGCTCATCGTCGTCTCGTTGAGGATGACGACGAACGCGGAGCCCAGCAGCAGCGCGATGACGGTGAACTGCTGGCGCGTGAGGCGCTGGGGCACCGCCTCGTCGATGACGATGCCGCGGGCGGGCAGCGTCGTGTCGGCCGTGCCGGGAGATGCGGTGGCGGGAGTCGTCAGGGTGGCCTCCGGGGTCTGCGCGTCGGGTGTGACGGTGGTGTCTGTCGGTCGGGGGGCTGGCACTCTGTGCTCCGCTCGCGTCGTGCCGGGGAACCCGGCGGAGGGCAGGGGAGGGCCGACGCCGGTGGGCGCGGCACGTCGTCGTGGTCGGTCGTGGTCCGGAGGTCACCCCGGTGCGATCATCGTGCGGTCACCGGACGGGCGAGACCGTACTGTGTACGACCACGAACCATCCTGCGATATTCCCGCTTCCCGTGACGACCTGATTTTCGGTCGGAACTCGTCGGTCGTCGCGAGAGCGGGTCAGGACGAGCGCGGGAACTCAGCCTGCGGCTCGGGCAGGGGCCGGAACAACGACCGGTCCGGGAACGGTCGTGAACCGTCGGTTCACGATCCGCGCGGGCGTCAGGCGCGCGCGGCGGCGTCCCCGGTGCCCCCGGCCCGGCGGACGCGGGCCGGCACGTCGACGGGCGTGCGAGCCCCCCGCGTCGCCATCAGCAGCGCGGCGAGCACGTAGGCGACGGCGAGGCCGACGAAGACGCCGCGGGACCAGCCGGTGTCCGGCAGGGTGAAGGCGGCGAGGGCGGCGGCGCCGACGAACGCGGCGTTGTAGAGCACGTCGTAGAAGGCGAAGGCGCGGCCGCGGAACTCGTCCTCGGCGTCGCGCTGCACGATCGTGTCCACGGCGATCTTGGTGCCCTGCGCGGCCAGGCCGAGGAGCGCGGCCCCGGTGTAGACGACGGCGCGTTCCGGCGTCGTGACGAGGAGCAGCTGGCTCGCGGCCGCGAGCAGCAGCATGACGGCGATCCAGCCCTGCGGGCCGGTGCGACGCGAGAGCGTCGGCGTCAGCACCATGGCGAGCGCGCCGCCGGCGCCGGTCAGGCCGATGACGACGGCGAAGGTCGCCATCCCGGCGCTCTGGCTGCCGGGGTCGAGCAGGTTCCGCGAGATGAGGATCGACGCGATGAACACCACGCCGTAGAGGAAGCGGTGCACGGCCATCGCGAGCAGCGCCTGGCCCGGCGTGCGCCGCGCGACGAGGTAGCGGGCGCCGTCGGCCAGCCCGCGGGCGACCTTGGCGATCTCCCCGCGCAGGTCGGCCTCCGCCGGCTGCTCGGGGCCGAGCTGGGTGCGCCGCAGGCGCGTGGCGAGCAGCGACGCGACGCCGAAGACGAGCGCGGCGCACACGAGCGCGGACGAGTCCTTGACCCGGCCGGGCTCGAACGCCAGGCCGAGGACGAAGCCGATGCCGCCGCCCACGAACGCGGCGCCCGCGCCGAGCGTGGGGGACAGCGAGTTGGCGGTGAGCAGCAGCGGCCCGTCGACGACACGCGGCAGGCCGGCGGACAGCCCGGCGAGAAGGAAGCGGTTGACGGACAGGGCCGCGAGGCCGATGGCGTAGATGGCCCAGCCGACGCCGCCGGCGAGCATGACGCCAGCCATCGCGAGCGTGAGCACCAGGCGTACGGCGTTGCCCCACACCAGCACCTGGCGGCGCTGCCACCGGTCGAGCAGCACGCCCGCGAAGGGGCCGACGATCGTGAACGGCGCGAGCATGACGGCGAACGCGCCGGCGATCGCGGCCGCGGTGCCCTGCGACTCGGGGGAGAAGAACAGCAGGGAGGCCAGGCCCACCTGGAACATGCCGTCACCGGCCTGCGAGACCAGCCGGACGGTGAAGAGCTTGCGGAAGCCCTCCAGCCGCAGCAGCGCGCGCAGCTCGTGCCAGGTCTCGCCGAAGGCTCCCACGTGCCCTACCTTCCCATGCCCGGTTCGTCCCAGGCAGAGAGGCCTTCCCCCGCCGTGACGGGGGGGAAGGCCTCTCTGTCGCCGTGTCGGTGGTGGCGGCGTCAGCGCTCGACGTCGCCGCGGATGAACGCCTCGAGCTGGGCGCGGCCCGCGGTGTCCTCCATCTGCACGGGCGGGGACTTCATGAAGTAGGTCGACGCCGAGAGGATCGGGCCGCCGATGCCGCGGTCCAGCGCGATCTTCGCGGCGCGGACGGCGTCGATGATGATGCCGGCGGAGTTGGGGGAGTCCCACACCTCGAGCTTGTACTCCAGGTTCAGGGGCACCTCGCCGAACGCGCGGCCCTCGAGGCGGACGTACGCCCACTTGCGGTCGTCGAGCCACGCGACGTAGTCCGACGGGCCGATGTGGACGTTGCGGTCCTCCTTCTTGCCGCCGAGCGGGCCCGCGAGGTTCGAGGTCACCGCCTGCGTCTTGGAGACCTTCTTCGACTCGAGCCGGTCGCGCTGCAGCATGTTCTTGAAGTCCATGTTGCCGCCGACGTTGAGCTGGTACGTGCGGTCGAGCACGACGCCGCGGTCCTCGAACAGCTTGGCGAGCACGCGGTGCGTGATCGTGGCGCCGACCTGCGACTTGATGTCGTCGCCGACGATCGGCACGCCGGCGTCCTCGAACTTCTTCGCCCACTCGGGGTCGGAGGCGATGAAGACGGGCAGCGCGTTGACGAAGGCGACCTTCGCGTCGATCGCGGCCTGCGCGTAGAACTTGTCCGCCGCCTCGGAACCGACGGGCAGGTAGGAGACGAGGACGTCGACCTTCGCGTCCTTCAGCGCCTGCACGACGTCGACCGGCGCGGCGTCCGACTCGTCGATCGTGGCGGAGTAGTAGTCGCCGAGACCGTCGAGGGTGTGGCCGCGCTGGACGGTGACGCCGGTGGGCGGCACGTCGGCGAACTTGATCGTGTTGTTCTCGGAGGCGTGGATCGCCTCGGCGAGGTCGAAGCCGACCTTCTTCGCGTCGACGTCGAACGCCGCGACGAACTCCAGGTCACTCACGTGGTAGTCGCCGAGCTGCACGTGCATGAGGCCGGGGACGGTGTCGGTCGGGGCGGCGTCGCGGTAGTAGTGCACGCCCTGGATCAGGGACGATGCACAGTTTCCGACACCGACGATGGCAACGCGGACGGAGGTCATCCTCGCTCCTTGTTTCTCTGGGCCGGGGCGTCCTGCACCCCGGCGCTGTGGTCGCGGGCGCGGCCGAGAGCACGGTCGCGTTCCGTGGTGATGAGTCCGTCGAGCCAGCGCACCTCGCGCTCGACCTGTTCGAGCCCGTGGCGCTGCAGCTCGAGGGTGTACTCGTCGAGCCGCTCGCGGGTGCGTGCGGCAGACTCTCGGACCGCCTCCAGCCGCTCGGTGAGCCGGGTTCGCCGGCCTTCGAGGATACGGATGCGGGTCTCGGCGTCCGTCTGCGCGAAGAACGCGAAGCGGACGTCGAAGTTCTCGTCCTCCCAGGCGGCCGGGCCGGACGACGCGAGGACGGTCTGGAGGTGCTCCTTCCCGTCCGCGGTCAGCCGGTACACGATCCGCCCGCGCCGGCCCGACAGCGGTGCCTTGCCCGAGGACCTGGCCCCGGCCTGCCGGGATCCCGACGCCCGCGTCGCGGGGGCCGGAGCCTCGCGCTCCGTGGTCTCGATGAGACCGCGCGCCACGAGGGACTTGAGTGCCGGGTAGAGGGTGCCGTAGGAGAACGCGCGGAACGAGCCGAGCAGCAGGTTGAGCCGCTTGCGCAGCTCGTACCCGTGCAGCGGGGCGGAGTTGAGCAGGCCGAGGATGGCCGTCTCGAGCACCACAGACCTGCTGCGCACGAGGGTTCCCCTTCCCGTCCTGTCCCGATGTCGCTGCCGACCCGTCGTCACGACGTATCGAGTCGATACATCGTGAGAATAGGACTCGCCGACATGGTCGTGCAACGGGAAGCGCCCGGCGCGGGCGTCCGGGGAGTTGTGAAGGTTCCGCGGAGCGCAGGCCAGAGGGCTGCGGACGCCTGGGGGCGAACCGTCGCCCGGGGCGCCCGAGGCTCCCGTCGGCCTTGCGGCATCGCCTAGTGTTCCCTGTGGTCCGCAGGCCGGCGCACTCTACGAGCACGACGCCGGTCCCGCACGACGAAAGGCTTGACGTGGCGAGGAGACGTCGCTTCTGGAACTACCCGCGCCCGCACAAGGGCCCGGTGCAGCGCTGGCTGCCGTCCTGGCGCATCGTCGTCGGCACCCTGCTCACCGGGACGGCGCTGGGCGCCGGTCTGTTCGTGGCCGCGTGGAGCACGACGACGATCCCCAAGAACCTCGACGAGGTGAACAACCAGGCCACGACCGTCTACTGGTCGAGCGGCAAGCCGATCGGTCAGTTCGCCGAGCAGAAGCGGGAGCTCGTCAAGCTCGACGACCTGCCGGCGTACGTCGGGAACGCGGTCGTCGCCTCCGAGGACGACACGTTCTGGACCAACAACGGCATCGACCTCAAGGGCATCGCGCGCGCGGCCTACAACAACGTCAAGGGCGGCGGCCGGCAGGGAGCGTCCACGCTGACGCAGCAGTACGTCGAGCGGTACTACCTCAACACCGAGGACTCGTACGCGGGCAAGGCCCGCGAGGCGATCATCGCGCTCAAGGTGGCGCAGACCCAGCCCAAGGAGCAGGTGCTCGAGAGCTATCTCAACACCATCTACTGGGGCCGCAACACCTACGGCATCCAGGCCGCGTCGCAGGAGTTCTTCGGCAAGGACGCCAAGGACCTCACGCCGTCCGAGGCCGCGATGCTGTCGGGGATCATCCCGTCGCCCAACAACTGGGACCCGTCGGTCGACCCGGACCAGGCCAAGGAGCGCTGGAAGCGCAGCATCAACCGGATGTACGAGCAGGGGTACATCACCAAGGACGAGCGGGCGAAGGCGGAGTTCCCGAAGTTCAAGAAGAAGAAGGAAGCCACCAACACCTGGGGCGGCCAGAAGGGCTACCTCATGGCCCAGGTGCGCAAGGAGCTCGTCAGGTCGGACAGCAACCCGGACGGCCCGCTCGAGTCCGAGCAGGAGCTGGAGACGCGCGGCCTCAAGATCACCACGACGATCGACCAGAAGCTGCAGAAGGCGGCCGTCGAGGTCGAGAAGACGCTGCACGAGGACGGCCAGTACGGCAAGGCGAACAAGAACGTCCGCATGTCGCTGGTGTCGATGGACCCGAAGACCGGCGCGGTGAAGGCGCTCTACGGCGGGCCCGACTACGTGAAGCAGTCGCTCAACACCGCCACGCAGGACGTGGTCCAGGCCGGCTCGACGTTCAAGCCGTTCACGCTCATGGCAGCCCTCGAGAACGACCACACGCTCGAGGAGAAGCTCGACGGGAACTCCGGAAAGGTGTTCCCCGACGCGAACAACGGCGAGGACTGGAGGGTCCCCAACTTCGGCGGTGCCAACTACGGCGGCAGCATCGACCTCACCACGGCGACCGCGCACTCGGTCAACACCGCGTACGTGCAGCTCAACGAGGAGGTCGGGCCCGAGAAGACCCGCGAGGTGGCCGAGCGCGCGGGTATCCGCAAGGACGAGAACTACCCGCTGACGGCAGGACTGTCGAACGTGCTCGGCGTCGACTCCGTGCGACCGGTCGACCTCGCGCGGGCCTATTCCACGATCGCGGCGGGCGGCTACCGCACGACGCCGCACATCGTGTCGAAGGTCGAGACGCTCGACGGCACGGTGCTCTACGAGGCCCCGCAGGAGCAGGAGAAGGAGTTCGACGCGGACGTCACCACGGCGGCCACCTATGCGATGACGAAGGTCGTCGAGGACCCGACCGGCTCCGGCCGGGTCGCGCAGGAGCTGGGCCGCCCCGTGGCCGGCAAGACTGGTACCTCGAACGACAACAAGTCGGCGTGGTTCGCGGGCTTCGTGCCGCAGCTCACGACCGTCGTCGGCCTGCGCCAGTACAAGACGCTCGACCTCGAGGCGGGCAAGATCGCCGGGCAGGACGACATCGACGGCTTCGGCGAGTGGCCGGAGATCACCGGCGGTACCTGGCCGGTGCGCGCGTGGACCGACTTCATGCAGGTCGCGACCGAGGGCATGGACGTCGAGGAGTTCCCCGAGTACGTGCCGGCCCAGCCGACCTTCACCCCGTCGCCGACGCCGAGCGAGACCGAGGAGGAGAAGGTCACCGTGCCGGACCTCGTCGGCCAGGACGTGGCGAAGGCGACCCAGGAGCTGCAGGGGCTGCAGCTCGTGGTGCGGACGCAGGCGCGGGACAGCGACGAGCGCAAGGGCCAGGTGCTGGAGATGTCCGGCGTGGGCCAGGAGGTGCCCGTGGGCACCACCGTGACCCTCGTCGTCTCGACCGGGCAGCCGGACAAGCCGGAGCAGGTGGCTGTGCCGAACGTCGCCGGGCTGAGCCTCGAGGACGCACGGAACCAGCTGTACGGCGACACGCTGAACCCGTCTCCCCAGGCGAAGGAGGAGTTCAGCGACTCGGTCCCGGAGGGCACGGTCATCGGGACCGACCCCGGCGCCGGCCAGCCCGTCGACCCCGGGTCGAACGTGACGATCATCGTGTCCAAGGGCCCCAAGAACCAGGAGCCCGACCCGACCGACTCCCCGACCGACGACGGCGGCAACGGGAACGGGAACGGCAACGGCAACGGCAATGACGACGACCCGCTCGGCATCATGGGCACCGACAACTGACCGATTTCCGGGACGGCCGCAACGGCGGGTATCCTGGTCGACTGGCTGTGCCCACCACCCCGGACCGTTCCGGGGTGGCGCGCGGCCGACGCACGCAAGAACCCTCCTGTCACGGAACGACCGTGACCGCTGAGACCAGAGGAGGTGGGTTGAACACATGCGTCAGTACGAGCTGATGGTGATCCTGGACCCGGAGGTCGAGGAGCGCACCGTGGCCCCGTCGCTGGACAAGTACCTGACGGTCATCTCGACCGAGGGTGGGTCCGTCGACAAGGTCGACATCTGGGGTCGTCGCCGCATGGCGTACGACATCAACAAGCGTTCCGAGGGCATCTACGCCGTCGTCGACTTCACCTCGACGCCGGCCACCGCGAAGGAGCTGGACCGCCAGCTCGGCCTGAACGAGGCCGTGCTGCGCACCAAGATCCTGCGCACCGACGCCCGCTGAGACCTGAACCGAAACTCTGCCCCCGTCGCGGGCGGCGTCCCGGGCCAGCCTGTGGACGCAGACATCGTGGATGTCACAGCCCCGTGATGGGATCCCCTCACGACTCTCGGACGAACGAAGGAGCATGGCATGGCTGGTGAGACCGTCATCACGGTCGTCGGAAACCTGGTCGCGGACCCGGAGCTGCGCTTCACCCCGTCAGGGGCTGCCGTCGCCAACTTCCGCATCGCGTCCACGCCGCGCACGTTCGACCGCCAGACCAACGAGTGGAAGGACGGCGAGGCGCTGTTCCTCGCCTGCTCGGTCTGGCGCGAGGCCGCGGAGAACGTGGCCGAGTCGCTGACGAAGGGCATGCGCGTCGTCGTGCAGGGCCGTCTGACTCAGCGCTCGTACGAGACCCGCGAGGGGGAGAAGCGCACCGTCGTGGAGCTGCAGGTCGACGAGGTCGGCCCGTCGCTGAGGTACGCCTCGGCGAAGGTCACCCGCGCCCAGCGCTCCGGTGGCGGCGGCGGCTTCGGCGGTGGCGGCGGCAACCAGGGGGGCGGCTACGGCGGCCCCCAGGGTGGCGGCGGCCAGCCCGGCGGAGGCTTCGGTTCTTCCGGCGGCGGTCAGAGCAACGACCCGTGGGCCACGGCCGGTCCCGCCTCCTCCGGTGGCGGGTTCTCGGACGAGCCCCCGTTCTGATCGGCGCCAGTCCCCAGATCACCCGTCCTCCGACGCCGGCCCCGGCCGGTGCCTCGTGAGGACAGCACCTGTGAAGGAGCAACACCATGGCGAAGCCTGTGGTGCGCAAGCCCAAGAAGAAGGCCAACCCGCTCAAGACGGCCAAGATCGAGTCCGTCGACTACAAGGACACCGCGCTGCTGCGCAAGTTCATCTCCGACCGCGGCAAGATCCGCGCGCGTCGCGTGACCGGCGTCTCCGTCCAGGAGCAGCGCCAGATCGCCCGTGCGGTGAAGAACGCCCGTGAGATGGCGCTGCTGCCGTACTCGTCCTCGGCCCGCTGACCGGAAGGATCACTGAATCATGTCGAAGCTGATCCTGACCCACGAGGTCACCGGTCTCGGTGAGCCTGGCGACGTCGTCGAGGTGAAGGACGGGTACGCCCGGAACTTCCTCATCCCGCGCCGTCTGGCCACCCCCTGGACCAAGGGCGCCGAGTCCCAGGTCTCCGCGATCCGCAAGGCCCGCAAGGCCCGCGAGATCGCCACGCTGGACGAGGCCAAGGCGGTGGCCGACTCGCTCGCCGCCAAGACGGTCGTCGTCACGGCGAACGCCGGCGAGTCCGGCCGCCTGTTCGGTGCCGTCACCACCGGTGACATCGCCGACGCGGTCGTGGCCGCCGAGGGCCCGCAGGTCGACAAGCGCAAGATCGAGATCGGCCAGCCGATCAAGACGACCGGTGAGTACACCGTGTCGGTGCGCCTGCACCCCGAGGTCTCCGCGAAGATCGCCGTCAAGGTCGTCGCCGGCTGAACGCCTGACGCCTGACGGTCGAAGGCCCCGGCCCCCGCGAGGGGGTCGGGGCCTTCGACGTTCGTCCTGTCAGGCGATCAGGGCAGCGGCTTCAGGTCGACGTCGTAGACCGAGGTCTGCCCGGCGACGATCTGGGCGGTGCGGACGGCCGGGACGAACCCGTTCGCCGCGACGACCAGCTGGAGCGGCCCGTTGGCCTTGGGCATCCAGTACCCGTACGTGCCGTCGGCCCCCGTGACGAGGGTCTTGTCGGACGCCTTGCCGTCCAGGTGCACGACGGCGCCGTCGAGCGGCCCGCCGTCACCGGTCACCGTGCCGGTGACCTTGCCCCACCCGGTCGGTGCCTTCACCGTCATCAGTGCTGCGACGGTGGGCGCCTCGTACGGGGTGTCCCCGGCCGCGGTGATCGTGGCCGAGTACGCCCCGGGCTGCTCGACCGCGGCGGTGAGGGTCACCGCGGCCTGCACGGACGCCCCCGGCGCGAGGGAGAGCTCCGGCGGCTGGACGTCCAGCCACTCCAGGTCGCCCCCGCCTGCCGCCTCGCCCGAGACGTTCATGACGATGTGCATCCCGGCGTACCCGATGTCCGCCGTGTCGGTGGGCTCCGGGAGGTCGCAGGCCTCCGACCGCAGGTACGACGGCGCCGTCTGGCCGGCGTCGTTGGACCCGATGAAGAACCAGCCGCCGGCCGGCACGTCGATCTCGACGACCAGGGTGCCGTCGTTCGGCACCTCGCCCTCGACAGGCACCGAGACGACCGTGCCGCCGGCGCTGGTGCCGACCGTCGCCTCCGCGCTGCCGATCTTCGTCATGTTGGCGTAGGTCAGCGCCCCGTCCAACGTGTACAGGTTCACGGTCAGCGGCTGCGCGACCTGGGCGGCCTCCACGGCGAACGACACGCTCTTCACGTCGAACGTGCCGTCGATGCCGAAGTCGCTCAGCGTGAACGTGCGCAGGTAGCCGTTGTCCTGGGTGGTCACCTGGTTGGTGCACGCCACCGAGTTGTTGGCCACGACGTCCTGCGACGCCGAGTGGGTCAGGGTCGTCTCGTCGAGGGGGACGGCCGACAGGTCGGGGGAGACCGTGCCCGCCTTCGCCCCGGACGTCGCCAGGCCGCCCTGCTTGCCGTCCGACGTGCCCAGCCCGGGGCCGGCGGGTGTCGTCGACCTCGGCACGGTGGCGTCGTCCGTGACGTGGTTGATCACGGCGCCCTCGGTCCCCTTGACCCCGAGCATCTCGAAGCCGCCGCCGCCCGTGCCCAGCGAGACGTCCACCGGCTCGGTGCCGGTGTTGGTCACCCGGAACGCGCGGCTGGCGGTGGCGCCCATCCCGATCGAGGCGGAGACGCTCTCCTTGTTGACCTCGAGCCGGCCGGCGCCGAGCGCGACGTTCCGCGTCACGACCTGGCCGTCCTCCGTGAGCGCCGCGTTGCGGGTGGCGCTCGCGTACGCGTCCTTCGCGTAGGTGAGGCCGTACCGCTCCAGGGGGAGCCGGGCGGCGTAGGTGCCGTCCGCGCCGGTGGTCACGACCGCTTCGTCGCCGTCGTCCTTCGACGTGATGGTGACGGTGGCGCCCTCCAGCGGCTCGTTCGTGTTGCCGTCGCGCACCGTGCCGGCCACGGACCCCATGCCGGCCAGGTCGTAGGTGACGGACAGGCCCTCGGCCACGGCCGGGGTGTTGTACGAGAACTGCGACGCGACCGCGCCCGCCGCGTCCTCGATGCCGATCGTGGCGGAGTCGCCGCGCGCGGTGGTGGTGTCGGTGACGGGGCCGTAGCCGAGGGTGACCCGGCCGTCGGCGAGGAGGGTGGCGGAGAAGTTGACCCGGTCGGTCTCGGGCCGGTACTTGCGTACGTTGCGCCACTCGACGACGAACGCGTCGACGCCGTCCACCGTCGTCGTGCCGGTGTAGACGGCGGACTCCGCGTCCACGTTGAGGTCGTCCCAGAAGGGGTAGACCGCGGCGTTGGGCGCGGCCGCGCTCGGGAGCGCGCCGTTCGTCAGGCTCGTCGACGAGGCGAGGAAGTTCAGGAACCCGTTGGTCGACACGTACGCGGTGTCGTACGTCTCGCCGTAGAACGGGAAGCCGAACGGCAGGTCGACCGACGCCGCCTTGTCGTCGCCGGTGAGGGCCAGCAGCGTGTCGCCGGTCGCGACGCCGGCGGTCCCGGTGGAGCAGTAGTACCCGTAGGCGTCGATCAGCCGCTTGAGGGCGGCGTCGACGGACTCGTCGCCGTCCACCACGACCTCCGTGCTGAACGGCTCCGCGCACGTGCCCGCCGAGACGGTCAGGGTGTACGTGCCGTCGGGCACGCCGGGGATGGCGTAGGTGCCGTCCGTGCCGGTCGTGACCGGGTCCAGCGGGCCGGAGAGGGCGACGACGGCGCCCGGGGTGGGCGACCCGTCCGTCTCCGTGACCGTGCCGGAGACGGTGCGCGTGGGCGCCCGCTCCAGCGTGATCGGCAGGGTGACGGTCTCGTCCACGACGACGGCGACGTCGGCCGGCGCGGAGTCGAGGAAGCCGAAGGCCTGGGCGCTCACCGCGTAGTCGCCGACGGCGAGCTCGGCCGTGAAGGCGCCGTCGTCGCCCGCGGTGACGGTGCGGTCGCGGTCGCCGTCGAACGTCACCTGGGCGCCGGCGACGGGGGTGCCGTCGGCGGCGGTCACGGTGCCGGTGACGATCCCGGTGTCGCCCACGGGTGCGGCGTCGAGCAGGGCCATGACGTCGAGCTTGCCCTCGCCCCACACGTTGTTGTCGTCCGCGGTGCCGCCGCACGTCGTGTCGTCGACGTCGACCGCGGCGCCGTCGAGCAGCGCCTGCGTCTCCTCGATCTGGCCGATGAGGCTCGGCGCCGCGCTCCACAGCAGCGCGATCGCGCCCGCGAGGTGCGGGGCGGCCATCGACGTGCCGTTGTAGGACGCGTAGCCGTCGCCCGGGACGGACGAGCGCACGTTGACGCCGGGGGCGGAGATGTTCGGCTTGGTCCCGCCGTTCTCCCCGGTGCCGCGCGACGAGAACGACGCGATCGCGCCGGAGGAGTCGAACGCGCCGACCGCGTAGGTGGCCTCGTTCGCGCCGGGCGACGACGTGGACCGGCAGCCCGGCCCCTCGTTGCCCGCCGACCAGGTGCCGAAGATGCCGGCGGCCTCCCACGCGGCGATCTCCTCGGCCATGAAGTCGTCGATGGCGCCCGACGCGTTCAGTCCCCAGGAGTTGTTCACCACCTGGGGACGCTTGCTCGGGTCGGGGTCGCTGCCGTCGGTCCGGGTGGGCGCGAGGACCCACTGCCCGGACTCGAGCAGGTCCGCGTCGGAGCAGGTGGAGCAGCCGTTCGCCGCGATCCAGTCCGCGCCCGGCGCGACACCGATCTGGTTGCCGGCGCCGTCGTCGCCCACCATGGTGCCCATCGTGTGGCTGCCGTGGCCGTCGGTGTCACAGGGGGAGCCACCGGCGCAGGCGTTCGACGAGTCGAACCAGTTGTAGTCGTTCACCACGCTGCCGTCGGCCTGCAGGCCGCGGTAGTGCGGCGCGAGCGCGGGGTGGTCGCCCTGCACGCCCGAGTCGATGTTGGCGACGGTCACGCCCTCGCCCGTGTACCCGAGGGCCCACGCCTCGTCGGCGTTGATGGCCTGGAGCCCCCACTCGACGGACTGCGTGCCGCGGACGGGGGACTTGGTGCGCTCGACGGGCTCGACCAGGTCGAACGTCTGCGGCGCGGAGATCGCCTCGACCTCGGGGGACGCCGCGAGCGAGGTCGCGAGGGCGGCGTCGCCGTCGCGCACCAGGATGCGGTTGGAGATCCAGAAGGACTCGTGGGCGACGCCGGCGGCGTCGAGCTCCTTCAGGAGGTCGGCCTGCGCGTCGTCGGCGACGGCGGTGAGGGTGTCGTAGACGTACCGCCCGCGGTCGTCCCAGTCGGCGATGTCCTTCGCCGCACGCAGGTCGGCCGTGTCGGCGAGGTCGAGCCAGAAGTCGGCGGGGCCGGCGTCGAGGTCCTTCTCGACGGCGGCCCCGATCTTGTCCGCGGGGTCGGGCACGTCGGCGGACGGGGCGAGCGGCGGGCCGTCGTCGGCGAACGCCGGCGCGACCCCGACCGCGGACGTGGCGAGGAGGGCGACGGCCGCGCTCGTCGCGACCCACCCCCTCCTGGTACCGGTCGATGTCCCGTTCGACTTGGTTCGCATCGATCTCGTGCGGATCGGTGAGTGCACGCTTCCTCCAGGTGAGGGAGCCCCCGGGTCCGGGGGCGTCGTGACGGGCGCCCGGTCGGGGCCCACCCTCCAGCCCATCCGGCGTTCCTCCGGCGGACAAGGACGGTCGGCGGCCAGTTTCCGGTCAACCCGAGGGCAGGCCCGGGTCGGTTCCGGGCGTCGTCGGCGGGCGGTTCCGCCTGAACTCTGATAGGCACCTGGGTAAACGATGTCCGCTCAACGATGTCCGCGAACCTGCCCGGAGCGCGTCGGACGGAGGACGGCTATGCCCCCCAAGAACGTGGTCGAGCCGGTCGGCGGTTACGTGCTCTGCATCGGGCTGCCGCTGCAACGGGTGGGCGAGGTGGCCCGCCTGCTGCGCGGCCGGGCGGCCGTGATCGCGACCGCCGACACCGACGGCGCGCGCACGCTGCTCGGCCCGCCCCCGCCCGCGGTGCTGCCCGACGACGAGGGACCGCACACGCTCGAGGTGCACGCCCGCGCCCCCGCCCCGCTGTCCGGCGAGGTCCCGGTCGTCGCCGTCGCGCCGGACCGCGACCCGGCGCGGCGGATCGTGCTCGGCGCGCTCGAGGTCGACCTCGCGGCGCGGGAGGTCATCGCGGGTGGCGTGCCCGTGCACCTGTCGATCCGGGAGTTCGACCTGCTGGTCGTGCTCGCGTCCGCGCCGGACCGCGTGTGGTCGTTCGCGGAGCTCACCAGCACCGTGTGGCGGACCGGCTACCTGGGTGACCCGGACCCGGTGGTGTCCGCCGTGAAGCGCCTGCGCAAGCGGCTGCGCGTGCTGCCCGAGCTGCGCGTCTCGTCCGTGCGCGGCATCGGCTACCGGCTCGTGGTGCCCTCGTGACGGCGTCGCGTCACACGGCGTTCACCGGACGGGCCGACGGCGTCACGCGCCCGTGACCATCCAGCGGTCGCCGCGGGCGCGCAGGCCGGTCGTGAGGGCGCGGGCGAGCATGAACACGCCGGCGAACGCGCCCCACAGCCACGCCAGCCCGAGCGCGCCGTCGGGCGCCCAGGCGCGGACCGCGAGGGCGAACGGGATGTAGACCACGAGGGTCAGCATCCCGGCCCAGGCGAGGAAGCGGCCGTCGCCGGCGCCGATGAGGACGCCGTCGAGCACGAACACCCAGCCCGCCATCGGCATGAGCACGCCCGTGACGACGAGGCCGGCGGTGATCGCGAGGCGCACGTCGTGGTCGGACGTGAACAGCGGGGCGATCCACCAGCCGGAGACGGCGAACACGACGCCGATGACGACGCCGGCGCCGACGCCCCACTGCAGCGAGCGGCGCAGGACGGCGCGTACCCGCCCCACGTCGCCGGCCCCGAGACCGTGGCCCACCAGCGCCTGGCCGGCGATGGCGAGCGCGTCGAGGGCGAACGCGGCGAGTCCCCACAGGCTGTTGACGACCTGGTAGCCGGCCAGCGCCGTCGCGCCCAGGCTGGTCGCGACCGCGACGGTGAGCAGGATGGCGAGGCGCAGCGACGCCGTCCGGACGAACAGCGGCGCGCCCGCCCGGGCGTTGGCCCAGATACCCGCGTGGTGCGGCCGCAGCGACGCGTGGTGGCGGCGGGCGCCGCGCACCACGACGACGGTGAGGACCGCACCCATGCCGAGCTGGGTGGCCGCGGTGCCGATGGCGGAGCCCGCGATCCCCAGGCCCGCGCCGTACACCAGGACGACCGACAGGATCGCGTTGACCACGGCGCCCGTCGACGCCACCCACAGGGGCGTGCGCGTGTCCTGCAGGCCGCGCAGCACGCCGGTGGACGCCAGGACGACGAGCATCCCGGGCAGGCCGATCACCGACCAGCGCAGGTAGGTGGCGGCGTAGCCCGCGACGTCCGCGCCGGCGCCCATCGCCCCGACCGCCCAGTGCGCCCCGACGGCGAGCACCGCGGCCAGCACGACGCCCAGGCCGAGGGCGAGCCACATGCCGTCGATGCCGGACTGCAGTGCGTCGCGGGTGCGGCCGGCGCCGACGAGGCGCGCGACGGCGGCCGTGGTGGCGTAGGCGAGGAACACGCACAGGCCGACGAGCGTGACGAGCAGCGTGGACGCGACGGACAGGCCGGCGAGCTGCGCGGTGCCGAGGTGGCCGACGACGGCGCTGTCGACGAGCACGAACAGCGGCTCGGCGACGAGGGCGCCCAGCGCGGGCAGCGCGAGGGCGAGGATGTCGCGGTCGATGCGGCGTCGGTCACCCCTGTGGTCGCCCCTGTGGACAACCTTGTGGGCGGAGTCGGCGGGCGGGTGACCCTCCGGCGGCGTCGGTGAAGGAGGGGTGGCGCCGGGGTGTCCGGCGTCTGGATCCGGGGTGCGGTGCACCTCACCCAACTTTCTTCTCCTCCACAGCCTGAGGGTAACGTCGTCGCAGGTCAGGGACCTGCCGAAAGTTGTACACAGCCGATATCCCCAGTTGTGCACATGCCTGTCCACCGCCCGTGCACAGCCTGAGGCGCATATCCACAGGCCCGTCCACACCTGTGTCCACACCGTCGATTGCGCACGGTCGCGGGCGCGCCTAGCGTCGTCCGCGGTGTCAGAGGGCCACGGTAGAACGTGGACCTGACAGCGGGAGTCGATGTCCGGTGACGGACCGGACGCCGGCGACGGCGGGGGAGCGGGGTGAGCATGTCGATCGAGGAGCTCGAGGCGGGCTATCAGGGGGCGCCCGGCGCCACCTTCGACCGCACACCTCCTCAGGACGTCGCTGCCGAGATGAGCGTGCTCGGCGGCATGCTGCTCTCCAAGGACGCCATCGCCGACGTCGTCGAGCAGATCCGCGGCAACGACTTCTACCGCCCCGCGCACGAGGCGGTCTACGACGCCATCATCGACCTGTACGGCCGAGGCGAGCCGGCCGACGCCATCACCGTCGTCGCCGAGCTCACCAAGCGCGGCGAGCTCGCCCGCGTCGGCGGCGCCCCGTACATCCACGACCTCATGGCCGGCGTCCCCACGGCCGCCAACGCCGGCTACTACGCCCGCATCGTGCAGGAGCGGGCCGTGCTGCGCCGCCTCGTCGAGGCCGGCACCAAGATCGTGCAGCTCGGCTACGCCACCGACGGCGGCGACGTCGAGGGCATCGTCAACACCGCGCAGGCCGAGATCTACGCCGTCACCGAGCGCAAGACCTCCGAGGACTACCTGCCGCTCGCCGAGATCATCGGCGGGACGATGGACGAGATCGAGGCCGCCGGGAACCGCGGCGAGGGCATGGTCGGCGTCCCCACCGGCTTCGCCGACCTCGACCGGCTGACGAACGGCCTGCACCCCGGGCAGATGATCGTCATCGCCGCGCGACCGGCCATGGGTAAGGCGCTCGCGCTCGACACCCCGCTGCCCACGCCCTCGGGCTGGACGACGATGGGGGACGTCGCGGTGGGCGACGAGCTGATCGCCGCCGACGGCACGCCCACGCGTGTCGTCCGGGCGACCGAGGTGATGACCGGGCGGCCGTGCTACGAGGTCGTCTTCGACGACGGCACCACGATCGTCGCCGACGCGCAGCACGAGTGGTCGACGAGCACCCGCGCCCAGCGGCGGAAGGTGCACCACGGGCAGGCGCCTGAGTCCGAGATCCGGACGACGGAGGAGATCGCCGGATCATTGCTCTGCGCGACGGCGGATCGTCGGGCGAACCACTCGATCGCGACGGCAAAGGCTCTCGATCTTCCCGACGCTGACCTTCCGCTCCACCCGTACGTGCTCGGTGTGTGGCTCGGTGACGGACACTCGTCGTCCGCACGATTCACGTCAGCAGACCCCGAGATCCCGATGCGGATCGAAGGACTCGGCTACGTCGTCGGCGAGCGCACCTCAGTTCCAGGTGCGGCCAAGCTGTACCAGCTGCAGCTGCCCGGTGACGGCCCGGTCTCCACACGACGCTGCGTCGTCTGTGGCACCGAGTTCGTGCCCAAGCTCGCCCATGTCAAGACGTGCGGACGTTCCTGCGGAGGCAAGTCGTCTGCAGTGTCGCCTCGATCTGCTGCGCCGACCTGCTCGGACTGTGGTGGGCCGAGCTCGGGTCATCGCCGGTGCATGGAATGCCACGAGCATCACGGCAGCGTCTCTGCGATCCTGCGGACCCTCGGAGTGCTGGGCGACAAGCACATCCCCGACGCGTACCTCCGAGCCAGCGAGTCGCAGCGGCGCGAGCTGCTGGCCGGGCTGCTCGACACTGACGGCACCGTGAACCGAACCGGGAGCCCGCAGTTCACCGTGACCAGCCGGAGGCTCGCCGAAGGGTTCCGCGAGCTGGTCCACAGCCTGGGCTACCGCACCGGCTGGTGGGAGAAGACGGTTCGCGGCAGGAGCGCCGGGTCGTCGGTCGCCTACACGATCACCTTCACCACCGACGACGAGGTCTTCGGACTCGAGCGCAAGCGCCTCGTGCACAAGGAGCGCCGTAGGCCTTCGACGGCGAAGCTCACGTCGCGGTTCGTCGTCGAGGTGAGGCGTATCGACTCGGTGCCTGTGCGCTGCGTGGAGATCGAGCACTCCTCGCACCTGTACCTCGCGAGCCGGTCGATGGTCCCGACGCACAACTCGACGCTGGCCATCGACATCGCGCGGGCCGCGTCGATCAAGCACGGGCAATCGTCAGTCGTCTTCTCGCTGGAGATGAGCCGCAACGAGATTACGATGCGTCTGCTGTCCGCGGAGGCGCGCGTCCACCTGCAGAAGCTGCGCAACGGCTCCATGGGCGAGGACGACTGGCAGAAGGTCGCCAAGGTGATGGGCCGGGTCTCCGAGGCGCCGATGTTCATCGACGACTCACCGAACATGTCGCTCACCGAGATCCGCGCCAAGTGCCGGCGGCTCAAGCAGAAGCACGACCTCAAGCTCGTCGTCATCGACTACCTGCAGCTCATGACCTCCGGCAAGAAGGTCGAGTCGCGACAGCAGGAGGTCTCCGAGTTCTCCCGTGCGCTCAAGCTTCTGGCGAAGGAGATCGGCGTCCCCGTCATCGCGCTGTCGCAGCTGAACCGAGGTCCCGAGCAGCGGCAGGACAAGAAGCCTGCGATGTCGGACCTTCGTGAGTCGGGATCGATCGAGCAGGACGCCGACATGGTGATCCTGCTGCACCGCGAGGACGCGTACGAGAAGGAATCGCCCCGTGCTGGCGAGGCCGACCTGATCGTCGCCAAGCACCGTAACGGCCCCACCGACACCATCACCGTCGCGTTCCAGGGCCACTACTCGCGGTTCGTCGATATGCAGTCCTGACGGGCTGTCGGTGTCGAGATGCAACCTAGATTGAGCGATCCTCCGGCTAGTTAAACTGACCGGTTCTTGACTTCGACCGACCCAAGCCTTGCTCGCGGGCAGGGTGGCGGCTTAGGGGCATCGCTCGAGGGAATGCGGCGTGCTCGGCGTCTCCCGCCGCATGCACAAGAACGTCGTGAGACGTACCCAGTCTCCGTGTTCCGCGCCAAGTCGTGGAGCCCCGCGGGACGGGTGAACGCAAGCTCGAGGTGCGTCCCGTGCGGGAACGTCTCGAGCCCGCGCCCACCAGGTGCTGAGTCCCGCTGTCAACTAACGCTGTTCTTCAGCGGCCAGACGTCGACCTGGCTGAATGTGGTCTCCCCGCCGCCGGAGTGCAGGAGGATTCCTGTGCTCAGGGCGGTTTCTCCGTCCTTGCGGGTAGGGTAGATGCGGTTGGAGAACGCCGCGGCGTCGTTGATGAAGACGTCGATGACCGAGTGGTCGACGAACACGTGGAACGTCGAGGGCTTGCCGAAGGCGGCCTCGTCGTAAGGGGCGCGCAGGAGCACGGCCTCCTCGTTGTCGAAGCCGGTGCTCGAGCTGGTCTTGTCGATGACCAGGTCGCCGTCGTCGTAGTAGATCCGGGTGATCTCCTGGTTGTCGGGTGATGCTCCGACGCCGATGCCGTAGGTCGTGCCGGTGCTGGCCGGGTCGACCTGGGCGAGGATCTCGACCTGATTGCCCTTCGCGGCCAGCCGGTGGTCACCGCTGACGACGATGTCGTTGTCGGTCGTGACGGTGCCGCGCAGGCTCTGTAGGTCCGGCAGGGCGCGCTGGCCGAGGGTCTTTCCGTCGGCGAGCAAGCGCCATTCGCGCGGCAGGCTGTAGGTGTGCGCCCAGCCGAGGTCGAGCTGCATCCTCGAGCTGGACCGTTCGTCGACGATGCCGATCCCGACGAGGTTGCCGTCCGCGTCGCGCGCGACAGCGGGTGACAGGTGCCCATGGATCACGTCCAGGGGCTTGGGCTTGGCCTCGAAGGGGGTGAACTGCATCCCGTCCCAGGTGCCGGTCCAGTAGACGCCGCGGGTGTACGGCTCGGTCAGCTTGGACACCGAGCCGCCGATGGGGTTGGCCAGGAGGATGTAGACGTCGCTGCCGTCGTGGGTGCCGAGCTTCTCGAAGACTGGCATCTCCCAGATGACCGAGCCGATGTCCATCGATCCGAACCCCACGGTGGAGAACGACGTCTGCGACCGGGTCCACTGCCCGCCGACACTCGAGGCGGTGTAGTGCGCGAGGCCTCCGCCGGTGTCCACGGCGGCACCGATGATCATGTGCCAGGTGTCGCCGTCCTGGAACAGGTACGGGTCCCGCATGTCGTTGACGCCGGTCCTGTCGAACAACCCCGCGGAGTCCTTCTTCCACGTGGCCAGGTCCGGATCGCTGCTGGTGGCCCGGGTGACTCCCGGGTCGAACGGGCCGCCGTAGTTCACCGTGGTGAAGAACGCGTACGCGGTCCCGTCGACGGACACGACGTCGCCCGACCAGATGCCCTTGGACCCCTGGCCGGTGAGGCCAGCGCCGGCGACCGCCCCGAGTTGCGCTTCACGGTCGTTGAGCTCCGGTAGGAGGGCGTCGTGCTGGTTCTTCCACGTCACTAGGTCCGCGCTGGACATGTGGCCCCAGTGCATCTGCGACTTGAACGGGCCGTTCGGGGTGCGCTGGTAGAACAGGTGGTACTTGCCGCCGTGCTCGACCAGCCCGTGGGGTTCGTTGGTCCAGTTCGCCGGCGGCATCCCGTGGAAGCGGGGCCGCAGGATGTCGTCGGCGAACCGCAGCGCCGTGACCTGCAGGGCCTCGTCCGCGGTCCCGGCGCCCTCGATGGCGGTCGCGTACTCAGCGGCAATGGTGGCCTTGTCCCGCGCGACGGTGTAGATCTTCGTGTCGTCGTACGCCGCGTCCAGGGCGTTGACGAGGAAGATGTCCATCATCTCGTCCTTGGCGGCCTTCCCGATGACCAGCGGCGTCCCGGTGGCCTGGTCGAAGGTCGACCCGACCGGGATCTCCAGGCGCGCCTCACGCGTGCCGGCGCTGCTGTCCATCTGCAGCCGCAGCTCGCCCGCCTCACCATCGACGACCGCTGCGACGTGCACCCACTCGTACAACGGAAACAACCAGGGCGCCTTGAGCGTGCGCGCCTGCCCGTCGATCGTGGCGGTGAACCACCACTCGCCGTAAGTGTTGATCCCGATGTCGAAGCCGGCGCTGTCGGTCTTCTGGTGGATGATCGAGGAGGAAGACAGCTCCTCGTAGGGCTTCTCGGTGCCGGAGGGGTAGCTCTCCAGGGCGATCCAGGTCTGCACCGTCAGCTGGGAGGTGATCGGCGCGGCGAACTCACCCGTGACCCACGTCGAGAACCCGTCGGTGCGGAAGGCGTTCCCCTGCACGCCCGGCACGCGCTCGGCCGGGTTCTTGGCCACGTGGGCGCTGAACGTCCGCTGGCCCGCGGCGTCGAGGAACTCGGTGGCACCGTTCGCCTCGTCATAGGTCAGGTGCAGCACGGGATCCGCGGCGCTGACTGCGCCGGCCGCGATCGGTCGCGGCACCCCCACGGCCGCCACCGCTGCCGCCAGCGTCGCACCGCGCAGAAATGTCCTGCGCCCCAGCACGGGCCCCGTGTCCCGGTTTGTCGGTCGCTGTTCCGTCATCGCAACAAGCTCCTTCTCATGTCGGGCTCTACTACTCGGTCATTTCAGAGCTCCGCCAGGTGTGGCGGGTTCGCCCCCGCGCGGCTCACCGTGACGGCGGCCACTCGGGACGCGAAGTCAAGGACGGCCTCGAGGGCCGTGGCGTCGGCGCGGCGCAGCGCGTCGCGTTGGTCGGACCCGGTCAGGCCGTGGCCCCGCAGCGCGGCGAGCAGACCGCTCATGAACGCGTCGCCCGCGCCCACGGTGTCGACGACGGCCACCGGCCGCGCCGGTACCTCGAGGTCCCGGCCGAGGGGGCGGACGGCGGTGGACCCGCGCCCGCCGTGGGTCACAACGACGAGGGCGCACCCCAGGTCGTTCGCCCAGGCGGAGGCGACGTCGAGCGGCTCGGCCTCCGGGTGCAGCCAGCCGAGGTCCTCCTCGCTCACCTTCACGACGTCGGCGGCGGCGACGAGCGTCTCGACACGCACTCGGACGGCATCGACGTCGCCCATGATCGACGGGCGCAGGTTGGGGTCGTACGTGATCGTCGCGAACCGCCGTACATCGTGGATCATCTGCACGAGGGTGTCTGCCGACACAGTGTCGGCCACCGCGGCGATCGAGCCGGTGTGTAGGACGCTCATGTTTCTCGCCGGCGCGGTCGTCGCGAGATGCCACTCCAGGTCGAACTCGTAGGTCGCGCCACCGTCGGCGTCGAGGCACGCGACGGCGGTCGAGGTGCGCGACGCCCCCAGCGACGCGGGCAGTATGGCGACTCCGGAGGCCTCGAGGCGGTCGACCACACCCGCGCCGGCCTGGTCACGCGCGAGCCAGGTCAGCAGCTCGACCGACCCGCCCAGCCGGGCCAGGCCGAGCGCGACGTTGGCCGGGCTTCCGCCAGGGTGGTGCGTCCGTGCGCCGCTGCCGTCCTCGACGATGTCGACGAGAGCCTCGCCCACGACCATGAACTCGCTCACGCTGTGGCGATCTCGCGCACCGTCACCTGCGTGAGCGGCGCGCTCGGGAACACCAGCTGGGTGAGCGTGGCGAGCCCGTCGCAGGCGTAGACCTCGAGAACGCACCCGTCGACGACGACAGTTAGGTCAACGGTCGCTCCCACGTCGCGCAGCGGCGCCGTGTCGACGGAGGGGAACGCCGGATGGAAGTCCGTGTCTCCGCTGCGGCGGCGGTCGCTCATAAGGGTCCGGTCAGAGGCGTCCACGGTAAGGAGGACGGTGTCGGGCCCGTCGCCGTGCAGCAGGATCTCGTGCCGCCGCCCGCTATCGGCCGGGATCTCGAGCTGGTGCACCACGAGTCCGTCGCGAGGTTCCGTCGGCAGTACGGGCCGTTGGGCGACACGGTCCCGCCCGTCCGCGGTCCGCACGAGCTCCATCTCGCGGGCCAGCGACATCGTCGACCGCCACGGGGAGGTGGGGGTGTCGTTCGCGTAGTCCCAGTTGCTCGCCCACCCGACGGTGACACGCCTGCCGTCCGTGACGCCGTTGAACGAGACGGGGGCGTAGTAGTCGCGCCCGTGGTCGAGCCAGTCGGCGTCCGACGGCCCGTCGCCCGGTCGGTCGGGGGTGAAGACGGCACCGTCGAACTCGCCGACGAAGTACTGGACGCCGGAGCCGCCGGCGACGCCGCCCGGGTTGAGGCTGACGATCATGACCCAGCGTGTGCGGTCGGTCCCGCGGACGGTCAGGGGGAACAGGTCGGGGCACTCCCAGACGCCACCGGTGGCGCGCGCGGGTCCGAACGTGGACAGGTGGTGCCACCGCTTGAGGTCGTCGGACCGGTACAGCACGACCTGGCGGTCGACGGCCTCGACGGCGATCATCACCCAGTAGCCGTCGCCGTCTGCGCCGTCGTACCAGAACACCTTGGGGTCGCGAAAGTCGGCGCTTGCCCGGTCGAGCACGGGGTTGCCCTCGTAGCGGGTCCAGGTGTGCCCATCGTCGAGGCTGTAGGCGAGGGACTGCGCCTGCCGGCCGGCGAGAGCCGGGTGCGCAGGTCGATACGCGCTCGTGTAGACCGCCACCAGCGCGGTCTGTCCGGGTCCGGCGAAGCCCGCGGTGTTCTTCTCGTCGACGACGGCGCTCCCGGAGAAGATCTCCTCGGTGTCGGTGTGCCGGATCGCGACGGGCTGCTCGGTCCAGGTCACGAGGTCGCCGGACGTCGCGTGGCCCCAGGACATGTTGCCGTGCGTGTCACCGTGCGGGTTGTTCTGGAAGAACAGGTGCCAGGTGCCGTCGTGGAACACCAGGCCGTTGGGGTCGTTCAGCCAGGTGTCGCGGGCGGTGAAGTGCGCGACCGGGCGCAGGTGCGTGGTGGCGCGATCCTGCGCCCGGTCGACGGTGGTGTCTGTCACTGATCGGTCTCCATGAAGCGGTCGTAGGCCTGCTGGTAGGTCGCGGTGACCTCGTCCACCCCGAGGCTCTGGAGCTGGGAGACGTACCCCTCCCATTCGCCGTCGATCGTGCCGTCGACGATCCAGGCGGCGAACTTCTCCTTGACGAGGGTCTTGATGTCGGTCTCTGGGTAGGAGACCTGGTCCAGCTCGTCGTTCGAGAGCAGGACCGGCGGGTACTTCTCGTTTGCCGCGAACGGCTCGTAGTACTCCTTGACGAGCTTCTGGCGGTCAGCGGCGCGGGGCTCCGGGGCGACGACGGTCTCGAAGTCCTCAGCAGTGGTGATCCGCGGTCCCATCGGCGCGACCTGCTGACGACGCTCTCCCTCGGAGGTCCCCTCCGGGGCGGGAATCTGTACCAGGAGACCGGACTCCGGGTCCTTCTCGAGGGTCACGCCGATCGGCCCCCACGCGGTTTCGGCCGACATGACGGGGTCGTAGAGCCGGTCCGCCCACCGCATCGTGGCCACCGGATACTTGTTGGCTCGCGTGATGGCCATGGCCCCGCGGCTGATCTCCTGGTTGTTGGTCACCGACGCGCGCTGCTGGCCGTCGACGCCTTGGAGGACACCCACGATCGCGTAGTCGTCCAGGCGGTCGGTACCGACCATCTCCTCGAGCTCCCACCAGAAGAACGAGCCGAGGACCGGGGTGTCGGCCTTGCCCTTGGCCAAGTAGGCGACGTCGTCCTGGGAGAAGGACTCGGGGTCGATGAGCCCGTCGGCGTACCACTCACCGAGGCCCTTGACCCCGGCGCGGTACTCGTCGGTGTTCGCGGTAAATTCGACCTTCCCGCCACGCACGATCCGGTGGTCGTTGTTCTCGGGCTGCCCGCCGAGCGCAGTGATGAGGTCCCAGGGATTGGCGGCGAACGAGTCGGGGCGGAAGCTCAGGGGGATCTCGTCCGCCTTGCCGTTGCCGTTGGGGTCCTGGGTGGCGAATGCCTCGAGCGCCTGGTGGTACTCCTCGATCGTGCGCGGCATCTCCAACCCGAGCTTGTCCAGCCAGGTCTTGTTGATGAACAGGAAGTTCGGGTACGGCAGGATGCCCAGCTCCTCCACCGACGGCAGTGTGTAGATGTGCCCGTCGGAGGCGGTGATCGCCGCCCTGATGTCGGGGCGCTCGTCGAGGATCTTCTTGAGAGTCGGGGCGTGCTCGTCGATGAGGTCTTCCAACGGCAGGAGCGTGCCGTTGGTGCCGTTGTCCACGACCTCGGCGTCGGTCAGACCCGAGTTGAACAGCACGTCCGGCAGGTCACCGGAGGCCAGCATGAGGTTCTTCTTCTCCTGGTAGACCTGGTCGGGCAGGTTCTCCCACGTGATCGCGATGTTCGTGTCCTCCTCCCACTGCTGGACGAGCTCCATCTCGGAGTAGTCCGGAGCAAGGGCGGACTTCGACCCGCCAAAGCTCAGGGTGAGGGTCTTGTCGACGATCGGGAGCCCTTCGGCGTTGAGCCCGTAGTCGGCGGACGCGTCCTCGATCTCGGTGGCCTGCTCCGAACCGCCGCTGCAGGCGGCCAGGGCCAGCAGGGTGACGGTCGTGACGGCAGGGATGACAAAACGGCGGTGTCTCATCGGTTCGCTCCTCGCGATTGCCATGGTGAATAAACGGAATGTCAGCTCTTGACGGCGCCGAGCAGGGCGCCCTTGGTGAAGTGTTTCTGCATGAAGGGCAGCGCGACGAGCAACGGAATCGTGGAGATGACGATCATTCCGTACTTCATCAGCTCGCCCATGCGCTGTGCTGCCGCATAGGAATCGACGGCTCCCGCCCCTCCGGAAGCGGAGACCTCCGACTGGATCAAGATGTTCCGCAGCACGAGCTGCAGCGGGTACTTGTTCTCGTCGTCGAGGAAGATCAGCGCGTCGAAGAACGCGTTCCAGTTCGCCACGAGGTGGATCATGACCATCAGGGCGATCAACGGCTTCGACAGCGGCAGGACGATCCGCCAGAAGAAACGGAAGTCGTTCGCGCCGTCGAGCTGGGCGGCGTCACGTAGTTCGTCGGGGACGTTGCTCTCGAAGAATGTGCGGGCGATGATCAGGTTCCACACGCCTACCGCGCCCGGTAGGACGACGGCCCACATGGTGTTGAGCATCCCCAGTTCCTGCACCACTAGGTACCGGGCGATGAGGCCTCCGTCGATGAACATCGTGATGACGAACAGCAGCATGAAGAACGTGCGGCCGAAAAGGTCGCGGCGGGAGAGCGCGTAGGCGCCGCAGAGGATCGTGGCGACGCTGATCGCCGTCCCGACCACCGTGTAGAGCACGGAGTTGGCGAAGCCGCGCAGGATGCCCGGGTCGGACAGAATCCGGGCGTAGCCCTCGAAGGTGAGCCCTCGGGGCCACAGCCACACGTCGCCGTTGAGGATCGCGGACGGCTCGCTGACCGACGCGACGACGACGAAGTACAGCGGGTAGAGGATCACGAGGATCGCGCACAGCAGCGTGACGGTCACGACGATCGTGAAGGCTCGGTCGGCACCGGACTCGCGTTGCCGGCGGTGCCGGGTGCGCGGTGTGCTCGCGGCCGCGGCCGGCTCCGTCTCCTCGATGGGGGGATGGATGGTTGTCATGGCGTCATCACCACAGGCTCGTCTTGTTGGCCCGCCGCGCGACCCAGTTGAAGGTCAGCAGGAGGGCGAGGTTGATGAGGGAGTTGAAGAGCCCGATCGCGGCGGAGTAGCTGAACTGGGCGCCCTGCAGACCGGTCTTGTACACGTAGGTCTGGATGACTTCGGATGTCGGGAGGTTGAGGTCGGTCTGCATCAGCAGGACCTTTTCGAATCCGAGGTTGAAGAGATTTCCGATGGCCAAGATGAACAGGATCGTAATCACGGGCAGGATGCCGGGGATGTCGATGTGCCACATCCGCTGCCATTTGTTCGCCCCGTCGACCCGCGCGGCCTCGTGCAGCGCCGGGTCGATCGCCGTCAGTGCAGCCAGGTAGACGATCATCGAGAACCCGGCGTTCTGCCAGATGTCCGACCCGATGTAGAGAGGGCGGAACCATTCGGGTGATCCCATGAAGAAGACCGGGTCGCCGCCGAACGCGGTGATCGCGTTGTTGACGATCCCTGACCGCGGTGAGAAGAGCAGGTAGATCATGCCCACGACCACGACGACGGAGATGAACGACGGCGCGTAGAGCACGGTCTGCGTGAACTTCTTGAACCGATCGCTCGCCAGCTGGTTCACGATCAGCGCGAGGATGATCGGCACGGGAAAGGCGATGAGCAGGCCGAGTGCGTTCACGGTCAGGGTGTTCACCATGAGGCGCTCGAACTGGAACGACTCGATGAAGCGGGTGAAGTGTTCCAGCCCGACCCACGGGCTGCCCGTGAATCCGTCCACCGGGTTGTAGTCCCGGAAGGCGATCTGTGCGCCGAACATCGGCCAGTACTTGAAGACCAGGACGTAGGCGACGGCGGGGGCAAGTAGTACGTATAACTGCCAGGACCTCAGCGCGCGCCGCCACCAGGCCGTGCGGCGCGCGACGGGCCTCGCCGAGGCCTCTGCTTGAGCTGTCATTCGTGCACCTTCGCACTCGCCACCGATCCCCGAGGGACCAGTGAGCACTCGATGGGATGGTTGTTCGTCTTCCCGGAGGGCGCTCCGAGAAGGGTTTCCAGGGCGCTGCGCGCCATCTGCTCGAACGGCAGCGCGACGGTCGTCAGCCCCGGGTCCAGGTAGGGCGCGAGCGTCTCCTGGTCGTCGAAGCCGACGATCGAGCAGTCGTCGGGAACTTGTAGCCCGAGGGCCTCGAGGGCGCGGTAGGCCCCCCAGGCGGTCCGGTCGTTGCCGCAGAAGATCGCGGTCGGCACGACGGGACCCTCCATGAGATCGCGAGTGAGGGCGAGGCCGTCCTCGACTACGCCGCCCCCGTACCGGACGAACCGTTCGTCGAACTCCACGCCGGCCTCGTCCAGCGCCCTGCGGTACCCGGCCATTCGGCCGATACCGGCGGGCAGGTCGCTTTCGGGGGGCTGGATGTTGATCATCGCGATCCGGGTGTGACCGGCGTCGAGCAGGTGCTGCGTGGCGGTGTAGCCGCCGCGCTCCTCGTCAGGGAAGAAGCTCGGCACCGCGCCGTCCGACTCCCTCGCGTTGAGGACGACCGCCGGGATGTCCTGCAGGGCGGCGGGAAGCTGCACCACCCGGTGGTACATCGATCCGTACACGACGCCACGCACGCGGTAGGAGCGCATCATGTCGATCGCCGCCTTCTCGAGCGCGTCGTCGCCGAAGGAGTCGACGCTCAAGATCACGTGCCCGGTCTCCCAGGCCAGTTCCTGAGCCCCCTTCAGAAGGCGGCCCGCGAACGGCGCGCTGGCGACCTCGTCCGAGATGAAGCCGATCAGGCCGGACTCCCCGCTACGCAGCGACTTGGCGAACGCGTTGGTGCGGTAGTCCAGGTCGCGCACCGCGTCCATGATCCGTTTCCGAGTAGCGTCTGATACTCGCCCTCGCCCGCCGCCGTTGAGGACCAGGGACACGGACGCCTGCGAGACGCCGGCACGGCTGGCGACGTCCCACATGGTCGGCTGCTTGGAAGAACCGTTCACGCTGCGCGGCATCGCCATCACCTCCTCGTGTGCGGGCACCGATCCCGGGGGTCATGCGTATAACCTTCGGCGCTGCCCGGAACAGTAGGAGCGTGGCACGGGTCGTGTCAACACCCGTTCTCTGCATCCCGCCCATCGCGCGCGTGTTCGGCGCCCCACAGGGGAAGGCACGAGGCCCTGGTCTCCACCGCGCACGCGGAGCCAACGGCTTGACGGCACTCGAAGATCGATGGCATCTTGTGCCAAAACGTTCTGCCAGAACGTTTTGGCACCTGCTTCGTCTGCACACCTCGGAGGAGAACGGCGATGACGCCCATCAACCACAGGCGGAGGAGAGCCCTGCGCGTGGCGCCGACGGCCGCGGCCGCGGTGCTTGCGCTCGGTCTGGGCGGGTGCGGCGCCGGAAGCGTGGCGAGCTCCTCCGGCGACACGCTGACGGTTCTGGTCGAGGGCGGCGGCAAGGCCGTCCTCATGCCCATCGCGAAGGAGTTCGAGGCAGAGACCGGTACGTCCGTCACCTTCGTGGAACTGCCCTACGACTCGCTCTACGAGCGCCTCAACACCGAGCTCTCCGCCGACCAGGTCAGCTTCGACGTGGCCGCTCTCGACGCTCCCTGGCTCAGTTACTTCAGCCCGGGGTTGCTTCCGCTCGACGACATGTTCACCGACGACGTCAAGGGCGACCTCTTCCCGTCCCTCGTCCAGGAGGCCCAGGTGGGCGGGCACTTCGTCGGGATGCCGGCCTGGACCAATGCCGAGATCCTCTACTACCGCACGGACCTCTTCTCGGATCCGCAGCAGCGGAGGGCGTTCAAGGCCGAGTACGGGCGCGAGCTTGCTCCCCCCACCACGTGGGACGAGTACCGCGAGGTCGCCGAGTTCTTCACGCAGGACACCGACGGGGATGGCGCCGTCGACCTTCACGGTACGGACGTCAAGGGAGCGGTCGAGACCGAGTGGCTGTCCCTCGTCCTGCAGGCGGGTGCGAAGAACGTGGTCCTCGACGACGACGGCCGCATCGTCATCGACGACGCATTTCACAAGGCCGCGCTCGACGCCTACGTCGCCCCCATCGAGGACGGGTCCGCGCCGGCCGGGGCCTCGCAGTTCGACTGGGCGACGTCGCAGAACCTCTTCAACCAGGGGCAGCTCGCCATGTCCCGGTTCTGGGCGCACGCTTACACGCAGGTCCCCGAGGACTCACCGGTGCACGGCCACGTCGGCGTCACGACCATGCCCGCCGGCCCGGGAGGGGCGGCTGCGGTCCCCGGGGCCTGGTACCTGTCCGTGCCCCGGGCGGCGGCGCACCAGGAGGCCGCCCAAGAGTTCGTGCAGTTCGCGTTCGACCACAACGAGCTCGGACTGGATTCCGACCTCGGCCTCGCGGCCACGATCCCGGCACTCGAGGCGGGCGCGGCGGAGGGCCGCGAGAACCTCAGTGCCCTGACCAGCGCACTGGACGAACCTGGCAGCGCCCCGCGCCCGGCTACCGACCACTGGCAGGAGATCGTCGACTCCGTCCTGATCCCGATGCTGCAGGAAGCAACGACCCAGGCGAAGTCCGGGACCGTCAACACCCAGGCGCTGCTCGACCGCGCCGCGAAGCAGATCGAGACGATCGTCGGCTGACGCCGGCCGTACTCACCGAAAGGTTTCGCTGTGCGACTGACAGACCGCCGCTACGCCCTGCTGCTCGCGGCGCCCGCTGCTCTCTTCCTCCTCGCTTTCGTCGCCTGGCCGCTCGTGCGGCTGGTGTACGACAGCCTCTTCGACATCCAGCCGATCGCCGGGGCCCGCGAGTTCATCGGCCTCGACAACTACGCGCGGATCTTCGTCAGCCCGGACTTCCTCGGCGCTGCCGGACGAACCGCCGCCTACACCGTCATCGTGGTCGTCTTCGAGTTCGTGTTGGGCTTCGCGGTCGCCCTGCTCTTCACCGCGCTCGGGAAGCGCTCGGCCCTCTTCCGCACGATCTTCCTCTACCCGCTGATGATCGCTCCGGTGGTCGCGGGTCTGCTCTGGCGGTTCCTGCTGATGGACAACATCGGCATCGTCAACGACCTGCTGTACCGCGTCGGGCTGCTCTCCTCGCCGGGAGACATCGGGTGGCTGTCGGATCCGGACATCGTCCTGTGGTCAGTCGCCATCCCGGACATCTGGCTGACCACGTCCTTCATGACCCTCGTCCTGTTCGCCGGGCTGCAGAACGTCCCGGGCGATGTCCTGGAGGCCGCCCGCCTCGACGGCGCCAGGTTCCCCACCCTGCTCGCGCGGATCATCATCCCCCTGCTCCGCCCGGTCATCGCCGTCGCTCTGATCGTGCGGGGCATCGACGCCGCGAAGGCGTTCGACATCATCCTCATCCAGACCGGAGGCGGACCGCAGAACGCCTCCCAGACCCTGTCCCTGCTGATCCACCAGACGATGGTCCGCTACGGGGACCCCGGCCAGGCGTCCGCGATGGGCACCGTGTATCTCCTCGCGATGATGCTCGTCGCCGGCCTCGCCGTCTGGTTCATCTGGCGACCTGGAGCTCAGTCATGACCGGCCTCACCGCCCGCCGCCCCGCCACCCGGGCCCTGCTGTGGATCCTGCTGGCCGTCACGGTGGTGCTCTACGCGTTCCCGTTCCTCTACCTGCTGCTGACCAGCTTCAAGAATCCGTTCGAGACGCTGGCCGTCCCGCCGCGGATCCTGCCGTCCGACTGGACCGTCGACAACTACGTCACGGCCCTGGAGCGCACCGGTGTCGTCGCGTCGTTCGTCAACAGCACGACGACGGCGGTGGTGTCGACGGCGCTGTGCCTGCTGCTCGCGGTCCCCGCGGCGTACGCCATCACTCGGTTCCGGACCCGCAGCGGGCAGCTCCTGTCGATGACGTCGCTGGTGACCCGCATGGTGCCGCCGGTCGCGGTCGGCGTGCCCCTGACGTCGATGATCGCGGCGATGCACCTAACGGACACGCCGACCGGGCTGGCGATCGCCCACACGACCGTGTCCCTCCCGCTGTCCATCCTGCTGATGGCGAGCTTCTTCGAGGCCGTGCCCGTGGAGATCGAGGAGGCGGCGAAGGTCGACGGCTGCGGTCGCCTGCGCGTCCTGTGGTCCGTTGTACTGCCCGTGGTCTCCGGAGGCGTGGCCGTCGCGGCGATCTTCGCGTTCCTCGCGTCGTGGAATGAGTTTCTCTTTGCGACGCTGCTCACCTCGGTCCGGGCGCAGACGACGCCGATCATGATCGCCAACTTCCAGACCCAGTTCGGGCTCGACTGGGGTCCGATGACGGCGCTGGCGACGCTCTACTCGGTCCCGGTGATCATCCTGACCATCTTCCTGCAGCGACGTATCGTCGCAGGCCTGACCCTCGGTGCCGTCAAGGGCTGAGCAGGGCCGCACCGGACGCGCACGAGAGAGACGACACATGAACAGCACCAACCGCTACGACGTCACGACGTGGCCCGTCGGGAACCCGTACGAGGACCTCGGCGAGGTCATCAACAGCATCATCGGCGACGTCAAGAGCCGGCAGACCGCGACGGACGTGCGCGACGGCGGGAAGCCGGGAGCCGTGATCTCCATCCCTCCCGGCGACTACCGCCTGCGCACGCAGGTGGTCATTGACCTCAGCTACCTGAGGATCGAGGGCTCCGGGCACGGCTTCACGTCGTCGAGCATCCGCTTCAACGTGCCGGAGGACGAATGGTCCGGCCTGCACGAGCTGTGGCCCGGGGGCAGCCGCGTCCTCGTCGACATCCCGCTCGACGAGGAGGCCACCGAGGCCGACGGCGCCGCCTTCTACGTGGAGCGGGCGGGAGACCCCCGGATCAGCTCGGTTGAGTTCGCCAACTTCTGCATCGACGGTCTGCACTTCGAGCCGGACGGCTCCGGGATGCACCCCGAGAACACGTACCGGAACGGCAAGACCGGCATCTACGTGGCGAGCGCGAACGACTCCTTCCGCGTCACCGGCATGGGGCTCGTCTACCTCGAGCACGGACTGACCATCTGTCACGCCGACGCGCTCTCCGTCCACGACAACTTCGTCGCGGAGTGCGGCAGCTGCATCGAGCTGCGGGGATGGGGCCAGGCCTCCAAGGTCACCGACAACCTGGTCGGCGCAGGCGCCAAGGGACGTTCGATCTTCGCCGAGAACCACGGCGGCCTCCTGGTCACCGCGAACAACGTCTTCCCTCGAGGTGCGAGCAGCGTCGAGCTCCACGGGGTCACGCGGTCGAGCGTCACCAACAACCGGCTGCACTCGTTCTACCCGGGAATGGTGGTCCTCGACGCCGGCTGCTCGGAGAACCTCGTGGCCTCGAACCACGTCCTGCGCGACCACGAGCCCTGGGCTCCGTTCCTCGGCGTCGACAACGGCCTGGACGACACCTACGGCCTCGTCCGCATCGATGGCGAGGACAACTCCGTTATCGGCAACCACTTCTCGGAGATCGTCGACTCCCGGAAGATCGTGCCATCGGGCGCGACACCCGTCGTCGTCCGTCTCGTGTCGGGCGGCGGCAACCACGTCGCCAACAACCACGTCGTGGCCAAGGACGTCCGTGCCGCGACGGGTGACTCGGCGTTCTCCGCACAGGTGGACGCGCTGCTGACGATCGAGGCGGCACGGCGGCTCCCGGTCACGACCGTCCAGGTCGACAGTGGGTCCGTCCGCAACACGGTCCTCGACTCCGGGGACGAGGCGCAGGTCGTGATGGACCGGTCGGTCAACGCCTTCCGGCCCACGCCGACGGTCGCCGGCTAGCTCCCCGTCCAGCCACGAGAGGAGGCGAAGAGATGAAGCAGCGCCGAGTGACGATCAAGCAGGTCGCGGCAGAAGCCGGCGTGTCCATCACGACCGTCTCGCACATCCTCAACGACGTGCCGGGCGTGCGGGCCAAGGAGGCGACCCGTCAGCGGGTCCAGGAGACCGCCGCGCGGCTGGGGTACGTGCCCAACCGGCTCGCGCAGTCCCTGCGCACCCAGCGGTCCAACACCATCGGCCTGATCGGGGACGAGATCGCGACCACGCCGTTCGCCGGCAAGCTGATCCTCGGCGCGCAGGATGTCGCCCTCTCGCGGGAGGCCGTCGTGCTCGTGGTGTCCACCGGGTACCAGCGTGACGTGGAGAACCGGGAGATCGAGGAGCTGCTCCGCCGTCAGGTGGACGGGATCCTCTACGCCTCGATGTTCCACCGCCGGGTCGAGCTGCCCCCGCAGCTCGCCTCCGTCCCCACGGTGTTCGTGAACGCCGAGTGCACCACCCCCGGCGTGCCGTGGGTCGTGCCCGACGAGGTGGCCGGCGGCCGGGACGCCGCCGAGGTGCTCCTCGACGCCGGTCACCGGCGGCTGGCCTTCATCAACAACATCGACGACATCCCTGCGTCGGCCGGGCGTCTCGACGGGTTCCGGGCGCGCCTCGCGGACGGGGGAGTACCCGACGACGACGTGGCGGTCGTGGCCGCGGAGTCCGACGCGACCGGCGGGTACGAGGCCGCCAGCGCCCTCCTGGCCCGCGAGCGGCGGCCCACGGCGATCTTCTGCTTCAACGACCGCGTCGCGATGGGCGCGTACCGGGCGGCCGCCGAGCGGGGGCTCCGCATCCCCGAGGACGTGTCGGTCGTCGGGTTCGACAACCAGGAGTACGTCGCCGACGGCATCCACCCGGGACTCACGACCGTCGAGCTGCCGCACTTCGACATGGGCGTCTGGGCCGCCGAGCGCCTGTTCGACCGGATCGACGGCGCGAGCGGGGACGCTCCGTCCGCACAGCTGCGCGGGCCCGTCGTCCGCCGCGGATCGGTCGCCCCACCCTCCGACTGACGCTCACATCCGTGACGCGCCGACCCTGAAAGGCTTCACATCGATGTCGCACGCCCTGTCCGATGCCTGGACCTGGGACATGTGGTTCGCCGACGACGGTGACTGTTACCACGCCTTCTACCTCAAGGCCTCCCGCGCGCTCGGCGACCCTGATCGGCGTCACTTCTATGTCACCGTGGGCCATGCCGTCTCGTCCGACCTCCACACCTGGCACGAGGTAGCCGACGCGCTGATCGCCTCGGACCAGCCGGCCTTCGACGACTTCACCACCTGGACGGGATCCGTCGTCAAGGATCCGGATGGCGTCTGGCGGATGTTCTACACCGGCACGACCCGGGCCGAGAACGCGACCGTCCAGCGCATCGGCGTCGCGACCTCGAGCGACCTCTACACCTGGACCAAGGCGGGCGCCGACGCGCTGTGCGAGGCTGACCCGCGGTGGTATGAGAAGTATGACGGCGTGAGCTGGCCCGACGAGGCATGGCGTGACCCGTGGGTGTTCTCCGACGGGGACGAGTGGCACATGCTGATCACGGCGCGCGCGAGGGAGGGCGACACGGACGACCGAGGGGTCATTGGGCACGCGACTTCCCCCGATCTCACGACATGGACGGTGCAGGCGCCGCTCTCGAAGCCTGGAGCCGGGTTCGGACACCTCGAGGTGCCGCAGCTCGCGACCGTCGACGGACGTCAGGTGCTCGTCTTCTCCTCGCTGCACGGGGAGCTGACGCGCGCGAGGCGAGACGCAGGAGAGCGTGGTGGTGTGTGGTCCGTCCCTGTCGACAGCGCGACCGGCCCCTACGACATCGCCGCCGCGACCCGCCTGACCGACGAGTCGCTATATGCCGGCCGACTGCTGCAGGACCGCGACGGTGCCTGGTGGCTCTTCGCGTTCCACCACGTCGACGCCGATGGGGCGTTCGTCGGGTCGTTGTCCGATCCCATGCCCGTGGGGTGGGCGGCGAATGGAGGGCTCCATGTGACCGACGGGCGCTTCGATCATCTCGCATGACATGTCTCTGGCGTGTCAGCCCGGTGATTTCTTTGGACCGCTTGTCGCACACTGGCACGTCATCGCACGTTGCGTATCCTCCGCCACCTCCGCTCAGGCCGGTCAAAGGACCGCGCCCATGCGCGCGCCACTTGCCCCAGGCAATGACGCGCTGAGCTTCGGGGTACGTCGTCCCGTCGTCCGCCGTGCACCGGCAGGGTCCGGGGGTATGCCAGTGCGATGATGGCGAAGAAGTCCTCCAGATTCATGTGGGTGTCGACGGTGCTGGAGACGCCGATGGGACTGCTGCACGGATAGGTGACACCTGACCTGTGGTGCCTGCGGGTGCTGCTGGAAGGATGTGTCCCGTGCCCAGACCCCATCCCAAGGAGTTCCGCGACGACGTCGTGGCGATCGCCCGCCAGGGAGAGACCCCGATCAAGCAGGTCGCGAAGGACTTCGGAATCAGCGAGTCGTGCCTGCGCAACTGGCTGCACCGCGCTGATGTCGAAGGCGGCGCCAAGCCCGGTGTGACCGCGTCGGAGTCGGCCGAGCTGCGCGAGGCGCGTAAGCGGGTGCGCCTGCTGGAGCAGGAGAACGAGGTGCTGCGCCGTGCGGCGGCATACTTCGCGCAGGCACACCTGCCGGGAAAATGACCTATCCGCTCGTGAGTGAGCTCGCCGCAGCTCTCGCCGGCGCCCAGGACGAGCAGGGCTCTTGACGGCCAGACGTTATCCACGATTTGGTCAGCACACTGCTGACCAAATCCGAGGCCTGGAGCGAAGGACCCAGCTTCGCAGGGATCCAGTGACATTGGTGTCCACCACTCTATGTGCACCGAGCTCGTGTAGTTGACCGGTACCCTCCCAAGCGTAGGCGCGATCCGGACTTCGGGAGGTATGAGTTGGCATCATCGGCAGATGACTCCGCCGCAGAAGGTCGGGAGTCCTCCCGTCTGAGGCGGCGGCAGTCGCGCAAGCTCCAGGATCTGGAGACCGGCATCTCAGACGAGGTCGCAAGAGCTTACGAACTTGTACCGGCGATCGGCAAAGGGCGCCGGTGGTACGACATTCCGTACCGCGCTCTCTCCTGGCTTTCTAGTGGGTGGCGACGGCGCATACTCCCGCGGCGAGCACTGCTCGCATTAAACTATGGGATCAACTATCTTATACCCTATAACGAACATGACCGGGATTTCGTGCGGTCGCGCGATAGCTGGATGCACAATGTATTCGTTCCCGAGGATTACCACGTAACGTCTGCCGGTATCTGGGTAATCGAACTCTTTCCTCCCTCGCAGCTGCCGGCGTTCGAGGCAGCTTTGGTTAAGAATGGATGGAAACGTCCGAAGCGGTGGGCTCCGGCTAAAGAAGACAACCCTTCGATGTTGCAGAGGGCTCGCTCTGGCCGCGGCGCTATTTGGTGGCCCGTGGTTGACGTCGTAAGGAAAGGCTCGAAATGGTGGGTGCCGGACGGAATACGGGCGGACTTGCCTCCTCACTACGAATGGATAGGCCTACGCGCGATGCAGGTGGGCGCTGGCCTGACCGCGGTAATCGCCCGCTTCACCCTTACTGAACTCGCGGCATCGTCGCTTGATAGCGAGTGGCATCGAGATCACGAGCCCATCCTGATCCGAGGGTCCCGCGGTGAACGCCCTCGAAATCTTGATCGACACTGGGCAACTTTTCAAAACACTCAGAGCGCCCGCAAAAGTCTCCATGACTCCGCCCGAGAGTGGATGAAGGAGCAAGTGCCAGGGTTCTTCGCTGCGAGTAACACTCCACAGTTGCTCCTAGATCTTCTGCTCCTCGAGGGCCATGACCCAACCTTGGAGCCTTATGTGGAGACGGCCCGCGAGGATGAGATCAAGCGAAGTGACGCCCTAAGGGCGCTTGGGCTACCCGATCGCGAGTCTCATCATATTGTCTCGACGTCGTTGAAGAAACTTGTCCTTTCGCCGCCAGACCCCGTGATGCACCCTGGCCTGGGGGACGGGCCGACGTGGACCCTCTGGGGGAACCGCGACGCGATCATCGAGGCATGGGGAAACGACGCTTTCGCTGGCTTCAGTGACAGCACTAATCGCGGGATCGCCTATCGCGTCGAGTCGACATATCCTCTCCTTACCATGCTTGCCGTCTCAAACTTTCTAGAGATCGGCGCTCAGCGATACGCGGAAATTCGCGACAGGGCAACGACACGGCACGGCAAGTTTCGGCCCGGCGCCTTGCGAGAGCTTCGCCAGTTCTTCCTGACGCTTAGCCTGGATCTGACTACTGTGCGACGCGAGGCGGCGTCGTTCTGGGAAAATGATCGATACTGGCGGTGGGAAGCGGGTGATGATTTCGTATTTCAACCCACGCCGAGCACATTAGCGCGATATGGGCAGGGTGAACGTTACGAGAAGGAGTCGCGCAATTTCAATATGTCCGTGCGTAAGCGTCAGGATGAGCAGTTTGAATTGCTAATTGCCGCTGATCGGGACTATCGCGATATTCTGTCGACGGTGGCATCAATCGGGGCATCCGTCGACGCGTTCAAGATCGGCAGATGGGCGTTGTGGGTCGCCCTCGCCTCCTTGGCAGTTGCAGTCGCCACGATCATCCTGGCCGACGTGGGATGCGACAGCGTCATTCATCAGTTCGTCGGGTGGCCTTCGAGCGAGACTTGCGAGCAGTGAACGGTCTTGGATCTCGGAGCGTCGATGGCCCCGCCGGCGCAAATTCAGAGTTAGGGACACATCAGGGTCATGTCTGGTGATCTCCTCGTCGGAGGTTCCACAGTTCCCAGGCGTTACTTAGGAGGTCCAGCGGAATCTGCCAGACTCGTACGACCTGGTTCGCGGGGAGGTCGTCCTCGAGCCCTATGTCCCAGGACCAGCTCCTGGCGTGTGCATTCCCTGAACTGACATTCCAGAGCTCACCGATCCTGGTCTGCGGGTCGTTGAGGCTGTCTTCGAGGTGCGCCGCTGCTGCCGTCAGAAGTTCGATCTCGGAGATCTTGCTGTCTGACTTGCGCCCCAGCCGTACCAGCTCCTCTTGGGTCTTGGCGGTCAACGAATCTGCTTCCTGGCGCAGCGCTGACGTCAGGGTTTCGACCATCGGAGGTGTTGCGTCCTCCCAGTTCTTCACCAGTCGGTGAACGTCTTGGGCTTCCGTGCGGAGCAGGAGGAACGCTCGTATGATGCGGGTTTCCGCATCGTCTGGTTCTAGCAAGTACAGGGCCTTTGCGGCACCAAGCATCGTGGTTCTCGCCAGCGTCAGAGACGCCTTAGTGCGTACCCCCCATTCGCAGCCCGCCCTCATGAAGTAACCAGAAGCGGAATGCTCGCCTGCGGTCGCCATCGCGCGCCAGACGATCTGAGCAAGTGTCCGTCCACCGGGTAGCTGTTGGTCTTGGTGGAGCAGGAGGTCGCAGCCCGGTCGCATCCAGATGGACGCGGGGTCTTGCACTCGAGCGTCCCAGGCGACGGCCGCCTCGTCGATGTGCCGTGCCAGCTCATTTGGCTGCATGGAGAGACCCTAGCGACGCCCCCCGGACTGTTGCGGCCACGCTGCCGCCGTACTGCACGCGGTGATGCCGCAGCGCCCTGACCGGGGACGAAGCAACCCATATTGCGCGGCACCCGCGACACGCCCGAGATCGTGCAAGGTAGGGCGGCGTGTTCGTGCAATCTGCGTTGCATGTCGACATGTCGGTCTGCGGGTAGGCAAGGCGTGGCGCGAGCGAGGACGGCCATGCCCGTGGTTCCGGGGAGCGTGATGCGGCTCGGGCCGCAGGCTCGACAGGTCGCGGGCGAAACCGATCACGACGGACTTTCGACGCTCCTCCTCCCGGCGCCCGGGGCATGATGCCCCCGTGGACTTCTCGCAGCCGCCGGTGGTCCGGGTCGTGCCGGACGCCGAGCACCCGCTGCCCGCGGGCGTGTGGCCGCGGACCGTCCCCGCCGTCGAGCAGCTGCTGCGCGACGGGCTGGAGCTCGCGCCGGGCGTGACGTTCCTGGTGGGGGAGAACGGCAGCGGCAAGTCCACGCTCGTGGAGGCGGTGGCGGTGGCCTACGGGCTGTCCCCCGAGGGCGGGTCGGCGCACGGTCGGCACTCGACCCGCGAGACGGAGTCGCCGCTGCACCGCGCCGTCCGGCTGCAGCGGGGCGTCGGGTCGGGGCGGTGGGGCTTCTTCCTGCGCGCGGAGACGATGCACGGCTGGTACACGTTCCTCGAGGAGCATCCGGGGCCGAGGGACCCGGTGTTCCACGAGATGAGCCACGGCGAGTCGTTCCTCGCGGTCCTCGAGTCCCGCTTCGACGGGCCGGGCCTGTACTGCCTCGACGAGCCGGAGGCGGCGCTGAGCTTCTCCTCCACTCTCAGCCTCATGAGCGTGCTCGAGGACCTTGCCGGACGCGGCGGCCAGATCCTCTGCGCCACGCACTCGCCCGTGCTGGCGGCGCTGCCTGGCGCGACGATCCTGGAGGTCGGGCCGTGGGGCCTGCGCCCGACGACGTGGGACGACCTCGAGCTGGTGCAGCACTGGCGTGCCTTCCTCGACGCGCCGGGCCGCTACCTGCGCCACCTGCTCGGCTGAGCGTGGGGACGCCGCCCGGGGCCCCGGGCGGCGTCCGGGCGGGCGTCCGTCAGACGCGCGGGGCGTCGGACAGCGGCACGGGCGCGGGTCGCTCGCAGGTGCTGGCGACGGAGACGGACGTCCCCTTCTCGGCGGCGGTGAGCAGCGACGTCATGACGTCGAGCACGTGGTACGCCAGGTCGCCGTTCGCCCGGGCGGTGGCGCCGGGCGGGGTGGCGGCCAGGTCCGCGAGGCCGTAGCCGCGGCCGGCGTCGCGGTACCCGGCGCTCACGGGGAGCTCCTCCCACCCGCCGCCGAGCCGGTGCAGCTCGACGGTGCCGTCGAAGCCGTTGGGGTCCGGCACGACGAGCGAGCCCCGGTCCCCGTGCACCTCGATGCACGACGCGTGCGTCGCGACGGCGTCGAAGCTCATGACGAGCGTCGACAGGGCGCCGGACTCGTGCCGCAGCACGCCCGTGACGTGGGTGTCGACGTCGACCGGCACCTGCTCGCCCGCGCGGGGCCCGGAGCCGACGGTGCGGGTGGCGCGCGCACGGCTGGCGCTGCCGACCACGGACTCCACCGGGCCGAGCAGCGTGACCAGCGCGGTCACGTAGTACGGGCCCATGTCCAGCAGCGGTCCGCCGCCGGGCAGGTAGTAGAAGTCCGGGTTCGGGTGCCAGCGCTCGTGGCCGGGGGTCACCATCGTCGCCGTCGCGGCGACGGGCGTGCCGACCAGGCCGTCGTCGACCGCCTTCCGCGCCGTCTGCACCCCCGTGCCCAGCACGGTGTCCGGCGCACAGCCCACGCGCACGCCCGCGGCGCGGCCGGCCTCGACGATCGCGCGCGCGTCGTCGGTCGTGGCGGCGAGCGGCTTCTCGCCGTACACGTCCTTGCCCGCCGCGATCGCCTTGAGGGCGACGTCGGCGTGCGCGGCGGGGATCGTCAGGTTGAGCACGGCGTCGACCTCGGCGTCGGTGACGAGCTCGTCGACGGTGAGGGCGCGGACGCCCTGCTCGGCGGCGACGGCGGCCGCGCGCTCGGCGTCGAGGTCCGCGACGGCGACGAGCCGCACCGCACCGCTCCCCAGTGTCCCGAGCCGCTCGAACGTGCTCAGGTACTGGCCGGAGATCGCCCCGACCCCGACGATGCCGATCCTCAGCGGCTGGCCCACAGGATGCCCCTCTCGATGATGGTGCGGACGTTCGGGTCGTTCACGACGTCCAGGTTGTGCCCGGGCGTCGAGACGAAGACGCGGCCGTCGCCCCACTGCCGGGTCCACACGGCCGGGCAGGTCACGGGCCGGTGCCACGGGTGGTAGTCGGGCGCGGCGATCGTGGTGGTCGCCAGGACGTCGTTGTACTCGTCGGTGAGCACCCAGTACTGCTCGGTGGTGAGCTCGAAGTCGGAGATCCCCGCGACGATCGGGTGGTCGGCCCTCTCGGGGACGATGTCCACCGTGTAGCGCACGAAGCAGTCGGTGCCGTCGCCCGGCAGCTCCTCGCGCGGCGCCTTGGCCGGGTGGGTGGCGAACTGCCCGCCGACGAGGTGCAGGTAGTCCGAGCTGCTGCGGTACGAGTCGGCGATCCCGCCGTGCCAGCCCGCGAGGCCGGTGCCCGCCCGGACGGCGGTGGTGAGGCCGCGCAGCTCGTCGTCGGCGATGGTGCTCATCGTGACGGTCTGCACGACGACGTCCACACCGGCCATGTAGTCGGCGTCGGCGTACACGGTGGTCTCGTCCTCGACGTGCACCTCGTACCCGTTCTCGGTGAGGAACGGGACGAACGAGTCGGTGGTCTCCACCGGCTGGTGCCCGTCCCACCCGCCCCTCACGACCAACGCCCGTCGCTGTCTGCGGTCTGTCATCTGCAACTCCCATTGTTGCGCAACTGCATGATGCTTCTCGGATGTGCCCGACAAGTCTTCCACGGGCCAACTTCGGCCTTCAAGGGGCGAGGGGCGATCCGCGGCGGCCAAATAGTTGCGCAACTTTGAGGGGCGTCGCTAGGGTCCGGGTGTGCCCGCCGACCGTCCCACCACGCTCGCCGACGTCGCCGCCGCCGCCGGGACCACCGTCCCCACGGTCTCCAAGGTGCTGCGCGGCCGCTCCGACGTCTCCGCCGCGACGCGCGCCCGCGTGATGGCCGCGGTCGACGACCTCGGCTACCGGGGCCGGGCGGGCCGCGGGGTCGCCCCGCGGGGGGAGCGGCCGCCGCTGGTGGACCTCGTGCTCAGCGGCGTCGACGGCACGTGGGCCAACCGCGCCTTGAGCGGCGTGGAGCAGGCGGCCACCGCGGCCGGCCTCGACATCGTCGTCACGGTGGCCCGGCAGCCCGACGACGCGTGGCTCACGCGCCTGCTCGCGCGGCACTCCCGCGGGGCCGTCGTCGCGCTCGTCGACACGACCCGCGAGCAGCTCGCCACGCTCACTGCGGCGCGCGTCCCCGTCGTCCTGCTCGACCCGGTGACCCAGCCGCCGCGGACCGTCGCGAGCGTCGGCGCCACCAACTGGGCCGGGGGCCGGACGGCCGCCGAGCACCTGCTGGGCCTCGGCCACCGGCGGCTCGCGGTCCTGGCGGGCCGGCGCCGGCACCTGTACAGCCAGGCCCGCGTGGACGGCTTCCGCTCCGCGGCCGCCGAGGCGGGAGCCGACCTGCCCGACGACCGCGTCGCGCACGGTGACTGGACGCGGGCCGGCGGCGCCGCGCTCGCCGCCCGGCTGCTCGCCGGCCCGGACCGCCCGAGCGCCGTCTTCGCCTGCTCGGACACGATGGCGCTCGGGGTGTACGACGCCGCGGCCGCCGCCGGGCTCCGGGTGCCGGACGACCTCGCCGTCGTCGGCTTCGACGACCTGCCCGAGGGGGAGTGGGTCCACCCCGGCCTGACGACCGTGCGCCAGCCCATCGCGCAGATGGGCGCCGCCGCACTGCGGATGCTGCTGCGCCTCGGCGACGAGCCCTCCGCGCAGCTGCCGACGGACGCGCCGCGCGAGGAGCTCGCCACCACGCTCGTCGTGCGCGGCTCGACGTCGACCCCGGACCGGTCGGCCGGGTAGGTCAGAACAGGTCGCCGTACCCCATCGCGACGAGGTTGTCGTAGGAGGTGCGCAGGCACTCGAGCGCGGTGCGGCCGTAGAACTCGTCCTGCTCCACGAGCAGGTACTCGGCCCCGACGTCCAGGCTGGTCTCGACGATCGACGGGAAGTCGAGGTTCCCCTCGCCCACCTCGGCGAACTGGACGATCTGCCGCAGCTCGTCCTGCCACGGCGCCTGGTCGCCGGCGTCGAGCGCCTCGTACACGGCGGGGGAGAGGTGCCCGATCCGGTAGTCCTTGAGGTGCACCATCGCGACGCGGCCCGCGTACCGGCGCAGCGTGCGCACGGGGTCCAGGCCGCCGCGCTGCACCCAGTGCACGTCGATCTCGAAGCCGACGAGCGGCGAGCGCTCGGCGACGACGTCGAGCAGGTGGCGCCCGTCGTACCTCGCGAAGTCGACGTGGCCGTGGGCGGATGTCGAGAACCCGCCCGCGGCTCCGTCCCCGGGGTGAGTGCCGACGGACGGCACCCGACGAGACCGACGGAGACACCATGATGCAGCAGACCAGCCGTACCGTGGCCGCGAACCTCAGCCTCAGCCTCGACGGCCGGTACCACGGCCCCGGCGGGCCGGCCGACTTCGGCGCGTTCCTGCCGTACGTCGCCACCGACACGGCTCGCGACCACCTGGTCCGCCTGTGCGCCGGCGCGACGACGGCCGTGCTCGGCCGGGGCAACGCCGAGGGCTTCCTGGGCTACTGGTCGCCCGTGGCGGGCGACGAGGCTGCCGACCCGCGCGACCGCGCGTACGCGCGTTGGCTGGTCGACACCCCGAAGGTGGTCCTCTCGCGCACGCTGGGGACGGCGCCGTGGCCCCGAGCCCGCGTGGTGGACGCGCCCGCGGCCGACGTCGTGCGGGGCCTGCGGGACGCCGGCCAGGGCGACGTCCTGGTCAACAGCAGCCCGAGCGTCATCAAGCCGCTGCTCGCCGCGGACCTGATCGACCGGCTGTACCTCCTGATCGCCCCGGTGATCGTGGGCGGCGGGGAGCGCCTGTTCGACGACGGCCTGCCCGGCACCACCTGGACCCTGTCGTCACAGGTCGTGGGGGCGCAGGGCGAAGTTGCCGCGGTCTACGACCGGGTCCGGTGACCGGCACGACGCCCCGCGACTCGAGCTGACGCGCGGACCCGCGCCCGCCGACGGTCCGTCCGCCACTACGCTGCCCCGGTGCTCGAACCCGCCCCGCTGATCGCCGGCCTGCCGTGGACCGGGTGGGCCGTCGTCGTCCTCGTCGCGCTGCTCGTCGGCTTCTCGAAGACGGCGCTGGGCGGCCTCGGCATGATCGCGGCGGCGCTGATGGCGCTCGTCGTCCCGGCCAAGGAGTCCACCGGCGCGGTGCTGCTCCTCCTGATCACGGGCGACCTGGTCGCGATCTGGGCGTACCGCAAGCACGCCGACTTCCGGGTGATCGGGCGCCTGCTCGCGCCGGTGCTGGCGGGCGTGGCGCTCGGCGCGGCGTTCCTCACGTGGGTCAGCGACGACGTCATGCGCCGCACGATCGGCGGCATCCTGCTGGCGCTGCTGGTGCTCAACCTGTGGCGCGACCGGCTGCGCGTGGACACGCGCGCCGCGACTCTCGGGTACGGCGGCCTCGCCGGCTTCACGACGATGGTCGCGAACGCCGGCGGCCCGCCGATGAGCCTCTACCTGCTGGCCGCGCGCTACGAGAAGTGGCGCTTCCTCGGCACGACGGCGTGGTTCTTCTTCACGGTGAACGTCATCAAGCTGCCGGTGGCCGTCGGCGTCGGGATCGTGGGTGCCGACACGGTGGGGCTGTGGGCCGTCCTGGCGCCCGTCGTGCTGGTCGGGACCTGGATCGGCCGGCGCGTCATCGGGCACGTGGACCAGCAGCTCTTCGAGCGGCTCGTCACCGTGCTCGTGGCGCTCGCGGCCCTCAACCTGCTGCTGCTCTGAGGCGGCGTCGATGCTGCGTCACGTGGCGCGCAGGCCCCACCGTGCGGGCGCCATCGTGTAGATCTGCCGGTACAGCGCCGTGCCGACGAGCACGCCGAGCGCGATGGCGACGATGGACCCCGCGATGGTCGGCAGGCTCGTGGAGCTGACGGCGTCGCCGCTCGCCGTCTGGGTGAGCCCGATCAGCCCGGTGGCGCCGGGCACGAGCAGCCAGAACGCGGGGAGGAAGCAGACGACGGCGGGCGGCGCGCCCCTGACGGTCTGCACGAGGTAGGCGCACAGCGTCAGCGCCGCCGCGCCGAGGAAGCCGCTGTAGACGCCGTTCGTGACGGTCGCGCCGACGACCTGCCCGCCGTACGCCACCAGCAGGACGACGGTGAGGAAGAAGAGCGACCGGGGCGGCCCGCAGTGGTACAGGAAGATGCCGAGCGAGAAGAGCAGCACCCCGATCCAGGGCTGGAAGGCGCCGAGCGTCGTGGCGGAGGAGGCGAGCGCGTCCGCGCTGGGCACGTCGGTGATCGCCAGGGCCGCGAGGATCCCGAACGCGAGGAACAGCAGCTGCGCCAGGCCCGAGACCAGCCGGCTGGACCCGGCGACCATGTCGCCGGCGGCGAGCTCCTGGACGCCGGTGGTGAGCGCGGCGCCGGGCAGCAGCGTGACCAGGGGAGGCACCAGCACCTGCAGCGGCTCGCTCACGACCGTGGTGTCCGCGAGCCCGAACACGAGCAGCGCCAGCACGAACGCGGTGACGACGGGCAGCAGGGTCGCGGCGTACGTCCCGGGCCGCACGGTGAGCTTGACGGCCCCGACGAGCACGCCGAGCACCAGCGCGTACAGCAGGCTGACGGGGTTGCCGCCGAGCAGCACCAGCCCGAGACCCGCCGCGGCCAGCCCGTGCCCGGCCGTGCGCACCCAGGCCGGGAACCGGGGGTGCGCATCCCGGACCTCTTGCAGCCGCTCGGCCCCCTCCGACGCGTCGATCCGGCCCGCGACGGCGTCGTCCACGACGGCGTAGACCTGCGCGGCACGGTCGAAGCGGACCTCGCCGCCGGCCGACTCCGCGACGTCGAACCGCGTCTCGGTGTCGCCGGGCATCTTGATGAGGATCAGCGTCGGGAAGACGAAGAGGGTGGTCTGCGGCGACCCGAGCGCGACGGCGACGCGCTTGAGCGTGTGCTGGATGTCCGTGGCGGCCGTCCCGACGGTGAGGAGCGCGCCGCCGAGCAGCACCAGGAACTCCTGCAGCCGCTCCGACGCGGCGTCGACCACCGGCTCGGCGTCCAGCGACCGGCGGTGCAGCGTGAACCGCGGCACCCTCAGCCGCAGCAGCCGATGCCGGGCGCTGGTGCTGTCGCTCTCGGTCACCGTCCACCGCCCTCCGCCGCGTGCACGCCGTGGATCGCTCGCCAGGCTAGGGCCGCCTCCCGGCGTCGGCGACCGCTGCGGGCGCCTTGACCCGAAATTTACAGCGCTGTATGTTCGCTGCGGCCCGTCGCGGAGACGGCGCCGATCGTGGTCGAAGGAGACGTCGCGTGAGATCGAAGTCGATGGCCGGCCCGCCGAGCGCGGTGAGCCGACGCTCGTTCCTGGCGGGAGCCGCCGGGATGCTGGCGGCCGTCCCGCTGGCGGCGTGCGCAGCACCCGGAGGCGGCGGGGGGCGTACCCAGATCACCTTCTACGAGCAGAAGCAGGAGGTCATCGCCTACTTCGACGAGCTCCTGCGGCAGTTCGAGGGCGAGCACCCCGGGATCCGCGTGGTGCACGACTCGACGACGGCCATCGCGCCGCAGTTCGTCCGGGGCGAGCCGGGCGACGTCGGGTGCTTCAACGACAACCTCGAGCTCGCCCGCTACGTCTCCCGCGGGCAGATGAGCGACCTGTCGGGGCTCCCGTCGGCGTCGACCGTCCGCACCGACATCAGCGAGCTCACCGACCAGTACGCCACCTTCGCGGGGCGCACCAGCGTGCTGCCGTACTCGCTGGCCGCCGCGGGCGTGATCTACAACAAGGGGATCTTCGCCGAGCACGACCTGCCGGTGCCGACCACGTGGACCGAGTTCGTCGACGTCTGCACGGAGCTGCAGAAGGCCGGCGTCACGCCGATCTACGCCACCGACCGGGACACCTGGACCCTGTGGCAGGGGCTGTTCGACTACTCCGTCGGCAGCCTGGTGGACCCGGGCGAGTTCTTCGGCCGCATGAAGGAGCTCGGGACCGAGGTCGGGCCCGACTCGGACGTCTCCTTCGCGAAGACCCTCGCCGTCCCGATGGAACGCGCCAAGACCATCTCGTCGTTCTTCAACCCCGACCACGCCGTGCGCGGATACGCCGACGGGAACCTGGCGTTCGGCCAGGGCAGGGCGGCGATGTACCTCCAAGGCCCCTGGGCGCTGAGCCAGATCGCCCTGGTGGACCCGGACCTGGAGGTCGGCACGTTCGCGCTGCCGGTGAGCGACGACCCCGACGAGCGCCAGGCCCGGGTCAACATCGACCTCTGCCTGTACATCCCCGCCGCCACCGCGCACCGCGAGGAGGCCGTGGAGCTTGTCGAGTTCCTCATGCGCCCCGAGATCCTCAACGCGTACAACGCCGACAACCTGGCGCACTCGACGCTCAAGGACGGCCCGCCGCAGCAGGACGAGCGGCTTGCCGGCCTGCAGCGGTACGTCGACTCGGCGGCCTTCTACCAGGGCGCCGGCACCTTCGTCCCGACCTCGATCCCGCTGGGCAACTACCTCCAGGAAGCGATCCGGTCGGGCAACTTCGACGCGATGCTCGACCAGCTCGACGCCGACTGGCGTCGCCTGGCCGGCCGGGAGGCGACGGTATGACCGCCACGACGACCCCCTCGACGGCGACGCGCGTCCCGGCGCCGGCGCCGGACGGCGCGACCGCACGTCGGCGCCGTCACGGCCGCCCGGAACCGATCGCGTACGTGTTCCTGGTCCCGGCCCTGCTGGTGTTCACCGTGTTCGTGGTGATCCCCGCGTTGGTCGGGATCTTCTACAGCTTCACCGACTACGTCGGGTTCGGCGGCTGGAGCTTCCTGGGCCTGCGCAACTACGTCGCGCTCCTCGGCGACCCCGGCATCCGCGAGGCCTACGGGTTCACCCTCGGCTTCGCTGTCGTGACGGTGGTCGTGGCGCAGGTGATCGCGCTGACCCTCGCGATCGGCCTGTCGAAGCGGATCCGCTTCGCGGCGGGGCTGCGGGCGATCTTCGTGATCCCGATGGTGGTCTCCGGGATCGTCGTCGCCTACGTCTTCAACTTCCTCTTCTCCAACACGCTGCCGGCGTTCGCGTCGGCGGTGGGTCTCGACCCGTTGTCCCAGAGCATCCTCGGCAACCCGGACCTGGCGTGGCTCGCCATCGTCGTCGTGTCCGCCTGGCAGACCATCCCGGGCGCCCTGCTCGTCTACACGGCCGGGCTCACGTCGATCCCGGGCGACCTGTACGAGGCGAGCTCGCTGGACGGTGCCGGGCCGTGGCGGCAGTTCCGCTCCATCACCCTGCCGCTCATCGCCGGATTCGTGCTCATCAACACGATCCTGGGGATCAAGGGGTATCTCGGCGTCTACGACGTCATCGTCGGTCTGACCGGCGGAGGGCCGGGCAACGCGACCAGCAGCGTCGCGATGACGATCTTCGGCGGCTTCACGGGTGGCGACTACGCCTACCAGATGGCCAACGCGACGGTCTTCTTCGTGATCACGGTGCTCATCTCGGTGCTCCAGCTCGTCGTCTCCCGTGGAAGGAACATCCGCCTGTGACCGCCACCGCCCCCGCCCTCGCCGGGCGTGCTCCGGGCCGCGAACTCCGCCGGCCGTCCCGCGGCGGCCGCACGAGCTGGCCGCTCACCGTCGCGCTCGCGCTGTGCTCCCTCACGGTGCTCGCCCCCCTGTACGTCACCGTCACGATGGCGTTCAAGACCAGCGAGCAGTCCGTGGACGGCAACGCCTTCGCGCTGCCGGCGCCGTTCAACCCCGCGAGCTTCGCCGAGGCGTGGCAGCTGACCCGCTTCCCGGTGTCGTTCGGCATCTCGGTGGGCGTCGCGGCGCTCACCGTGGCCCTGACGCTGCTGCTGAGCTCGCTCGCGTCGTACGCCATCGTGCGCTACTGGTCGCACCGGTTCTTCCGCTGGTCGTTCGTGTACCTGCTCGCGTCGATGTTCCTGCCGTTCCCGGTGATCGCGCTGACGGAGATCAAGCTCACCGCGCTCACGGGCCTCGACAACCCGCTGGGCGTCGCCATCCTGCACGCCATGTTCCAGCTCGCGTTCAGCGTGCTGCTGTTCTCGGCGTACCTGCGCTCGATCCCCGTCGAGCTCGAGGAGAGTGCCCGCATCGACGGCGCGACGACGTGGCAGGTGTTCTGGCGCATCATCCTGCCGCTGCTGGGCCCGATGATCGCCACGGTCGGCATCTTCGCCTTCCTCGCGTCGTGGAACGACTTCATGCTGCCGTCGATGATCGTGTCCGACCCGACGCTCCAGGTGCTGCCCGTCGTGCAGAACATCTTCCAGAGCCAGTTCGGCACCAACTACAACGTGGCGTTCGCGTCGTACCTCATGGCGATGGCGCCCACCATCGTCGTGTACCTCATCGCTCAGCGGTGGGTCATCAGCGGCATCACCCAGGGCGCCGTCAAGAGCTGAGCCGTCCCGCCCCGGCACCACGCACCGCACGCACCACGCACCGCACGCACCACCCGAGGAGTCCCCGTGACCGACACCGTCGACACGACGCTGCCCGTCGTCCGCCCGCTGCCCGGCGCGGCGCCGCAGGCCCGCCCCGAGCAGGCGGTGCAGGGCGACGGCTGGCGCGTCACCGTGCTGACCGACTGCCTGTTCCGCGTCGAGTGGTCGCCGGACGGTGGGTTCGAGGACCGGGCGTCCACGTTCGCGGTGCGTCGCGACCTCGGCACGACCGAGTTCGCCGCCCGGTCGGTCGGCGGCGGGATCGAGATCGCGACGTCCCGGGCGCGGCTGCGGTACGACGGGCAGGAGCCGTCCGCGCACGGCCTGGTCGTCGAGCTGATCGGCGCCGACCCGGGACGCTGGCGCTACGGGGAGCCCACGCACGACCTCGGCGGCACCGCGCGCACGCTGGACGAGGTCGACGGCCGCGTGGAACTCGAGCCGGGCGTGGTGTCGCCCGACGGGATCGGCGTGGTCGACGACACCGACTCGTTCCTGTTCGCCGACGACGGCTGGATCGGCACGCGCGAGCAGGGCCGGCGCGACCTGTACGTCTTCGCCCACGGGCGGGACTACGCCCGGGCGATCCGGGAGCTGTACGCCGTGTCCGGGGCGCCCACGCGCCTGCCGCGCTGGGCGCTGGGCAACTGGTGGAGCCGGTACCACCCGTACTCCGCCGAGTCGTACCTGGAGCTCATGGACCGGTTCGACGAGGAGGGGCTGCCGTTCTCGGTGGCCGTCATCGACATGGACTGGCACCGCGTCGAGACCGTGCCGGCGCAGTACGGCAACGGCTGGACCGGGTACTCGTGGGAGCGGTCGCTGTTCCCCGACCCCGAGGCGTTCCTCGCCGCGCTGCACGAGCGCGGCATGCGCACCACCCTCAACCTGCACCCGGCCGACGGCGTGCGCGCGTTCGAGGACGCATACCCGCGGGTGGCTGCGGCGATGGGCATCGACCCGGCGTCCGAGACCCCGGTGTCGTTCGACCTCACCGACCCGGAGTTCGTGCGCGCCTACTTCGAGCTGCTGCACCACCCGCTCGAGGAGCAGGGCGTGGACTTCTGGTGGATCGACTGGCAGCAGGGCGGCACCTCCAACCTGCGCGGCGTCGACCCGCTGTGGCTGCTCAACCACTTCCACCATCTCGACGCCGCCCGCGACGGCGGCCCGGGGATGACGTTCTCGCGGTACGCGGGCCCCGGCAGCCACCGGTATGCCGTCGGCTTCTCCGGCGACTCCGTCGTCTCGTGGGACTCGTTGGCCTTCCAGCCCGAGTTCACCGCCACGGCGTCGAACATCGGCTACTGCTGGTGGAGCCACGACGTCGGCGGGCACACCACCGGCGTGCGCGACGACGAGCTCGCCACCCGGTGGGTCCAGCTCGGCGTCCTGTCCCCGATCAACCGCCTGCACTCGGCGGCGAACCCGTTCATCCGCAAGGAGCCGTGGCTGTTCCCGGCGGAGCACCGGCAGGCGATGGGCGACGCGCTGCGGTTCCGGCACCGCCTGGTGCCGTACCTGCACACGATGAACCACCTCGCCGCCGCCGGCACGCCGCTCGTGCGCCCGATGTACCACCTCGAGCCACGTCGCCGCGAGGCGTACGGCGTGCCGAACCAGTTCGCCTTCGGCACGGAGCTGCTGGTGGCGCCCGTCGTCACCCCCCGCAGCACCACGTCGCTGCACAGCCGCACCCGCGCCTGGCTCCCCGCCGGGCGGTGGACGGACGTGTTCACCGGCGCCGTGTACCGCGGCGACCGGCACGTCGAGCTGCACCGGCCGCTCGAGTCCGTGCCCGTGCTGCTGCGCGACGGCGGGATTCTGCCGCTCGCCGCGGAGTCCGAGCGCGACGCCACGCGCAACCCGGCGGCGTTCGACGTGCTGGTGGCACCGGGGGCGTCGGGCCGGTTCGACCTCGCGGAGGACGCCGAGGACGACCACGAGGCCGAGGCCGGACCCGCCGCGACGACCTCGCTGCGCTGGGACCGCGAGGACCGCGAGCTGCGCGTCGGCGCCGTCGCCGGCCGGGCCGACGTCGTGCCCGCACGGCGCGAGTGGACGGTCACGTTCCTCGCCCAGCTGCCGGGCGGGGAGGTCACCGTGGACGGCGTCCCCACGGCCGTGACCGGCCGCGACGGCCGGTGGAGCGTCACGTTCACGGCCGCGTCCGACGTCGGCGCGACGGTGCGGGTCGAGGGGGCGCCGCTGCGCCTCGGCGGCGACCCGCGGCCGGCCGCGCTGCATCTGCTCGAGCGCGCGCAGATGCGCAACCCCCAGAAGCTCGCCGCCTGGGAGGTCCTGGACAGTGCGCGCGACGCGGTCGAGCGCCTCGCCGGCCTGGACAGCGTCGACCTGCCCGAGGACGTGCGCGGCGCGGTGGTCGAGCTCCTCGCGACCGTCGTCGACGAGCCGGCCTGACGGCCCGGACGCCTCGGCCGCTGGGGCGGTGCGCCTACCCCGCGGCCGAGGGCCGTGCTCACGGCTCGGGGGCGCTCTCGCGGACGAGCACGTCGTGCCCGACCGTCACGTGACGGCCGGGAGCGTCGAGACCGTCGATGCGCTCGAGGAGCAGGTCGAGCGCGCGGGAGGCGAGCTCGACCGTGTCCGGGGCGACGCTGGTGATGCTCGGGACGGTGCTCGCCGTGAGCACCGTGGCGTCCCACCCGACGACGGCGACGTCGCCGGGCACGTGCAGCCCGCGCACGAGCAGCGCGCGCAGCGCCCCGATCGCCGCGAGGTCGTCGCGACACAGCAGGCCGTCGATCTCGAGCCCGTCGTCGAGCGCGGCGCCCAGCGCGGCCTCCGCCCCGAGCGCGTCGCCCTCGGCCCGCGCGACGAGGAGCGACTCGTCGAACCGGTGCCCGGCGCGCTCGAGTCCCGCCCGGTAGCCGTCCAGCCGCAGCGTCGACGTGAACGACCAGGGCCCGGTCTCGTGGCCGAGGAACCCGATGCGACGCCGGCCGAGGCGCACCAGGTGGGTCACGGCCTGCTCCGCTGCGGCGACGTTGTCGATGGCGACCTGGTCGGCACCGGACGGTTGCGGGTCCTCGCCGAGGAAGACGAGCGGGGTGTCCTCGCGGTACGCCTCCAGGTCGGTCGCCCGCAGCGCCTGCGGGTGCAGGACGACGCCGTCGACGATCCCGGCCTCGCGGTCGCGCAGCACGGCACGCTCGCCGTCGGGCGTCCCACCGGTCTCCTCCAGCAGCAGGCGGTAGCCGCGCGCCGCGGAGACCCGGGCGAAGACGTGCGCCAGCTCGGCGAAGTACGGCCGGCGCAGGTCGGGGAACGCCAGGGCCAACATGTTCGACCGGCCCGTCGCGAGGCTGCGGCCGCGCAGGTTGGGCCGGTAGCCGAGCTCCGCGACGGCGGCCTGCACGCGTTCGCGCATCGCCGGGCTGACGTGCGGGTAGTCCCGGACCACGTTGGACACCGTCTTCATCGACACGCCCGCGTGCGTCGCCACGTCCTGGAGCGTCACTCTCTTCACGGGGATCACCGTAGCGCCCGTAGATCTCAGATTTACAGCGCTGTATAGTCGCGCCGTGACCACGACGACCCGCGCCGCCGCCGAAGCCGGCCCCGCGCTCGACCGCCTCCCGCTCGCCTCCCGCCAGGACGGCACGTACCCACGGCCGCAGCGGCTGCGCGAGCGGTGGGCCTCCCTCGACGGGACGTGGGAGTTCCGGCACGACGACACCGACGCCGGGCTCGCCGCCGGCTGGACGACCGGGCTCGGGGAGAGTCGCCCGATCACCGTGCCGTTCCCTCCGGAGTCCCTGGCGTCCGGGATCGAAGAGCCCGGGTTCCACCCCGTCGTCTGGTACGCGCGCACGATCGGTCCGGCCGACCTCGCGGCCGCCGGCGTGTCCGAGGCCGCGCCCCGGGTGCTGCTGCACTTCGGCGCCGTCGACTACCGCGCCACCGTCTGGGTCGACGGCGTCCTCGCCGGCGAGCACGAGGGCGGCCACACCCCCTTCACGGTCGACGTGACCGCGCACCTGGCCGCGGGCACCACCGGCGAGGACGCCGAGCACCTGCTGGTCGTCCGCGCCGAGGACGACCCCCACGACCTCACCCAGCCGCGCGGCAAGCAGGACTGGCACGAGGACGCGCACGCGATCTGGTACCGCCGGACCACCGGGATCTGGCAGACCGTGTGGCTCGAGGCCGTCCCCGTCACCAGCGTCGACCACCTGCGCTGGCTCCCCGCCGGACCGTCGGCCGTCGAGCTCACCGTGCGGTTCCGCGGCCCGTTGGCGCCCGGGTCCCGGGTGCGGGTCGCCCTGCGCTTCGACGAGCGCGACGAGGACCTCGGCACCGTCGAGGTCACGACCGTCCGCAGCACGCCGGCGATTGATCTCACCGTGCCGATCGCCCGGCAGCGCAACGGGCAGGCCGAGGACGAGCTCACGTGGTCGCCCGAGAGGCCGCGCCTCGTGGACGCCGTCGTCTCGCTGCACGACGCCGACGGCGCGCTCGTCGACGCCGTCTCCTCCTACCTCGGTGTGCGCAGCCTCGGCGTGGGGGACGGCGCGTTCCTGCTCAACGGGTATCCCTACGACGTGCGGTCCGTGCTCAACCAGGGCTACTGGCCCGACAGCCACCTCACGGCCCCGACGGCCGACGCGCTGCGCCGCGAGGCCGAGCTCGTCAAGGAGCTCGGCTTCAACGCGTGCCGCATCCACCAGAAGATCGAGGACCCGCGCTTCCTGTACTGGGCCGACCGCCTCGGCATCCTCGTGTGGGGCGAGGCCCCGGGCGCCTACGAGTTCTCACCGGTGGCGGTGCAGCGCCTGACGCGCGAGTGGATCGACGCGGTCGACCGCGACGTCTCGCACCCGTCGATCGTCACGTGGGTGCCGTTCAACGAGTCGTGGGGGATCCAGCACGTCGTCGACGACCCGACCCATCAGGCGTACTCGCGCGCGCTCACCGACCTCACGCGCGCGCTCGACCCGTCGCGTCCCGTGATCTCCAACGACGGCTGGGAGCAGCAGAACACCGACATCATCACCGTGCACGACTACGAGGGTGACGGCGCAGTGCTCGCCCGGCGCTACGCCGACGACGCCGCGCGCGAGCGGGTGGTCGGCGGCATCGCGCCGTCCGGGCGCCGGCAGATGGTCGGGGGCTGGGCCGACTCCGGCCAACCGGTGATGCTCACGGAGTTCGGCGGGGTGAACTATCAGCCGGGCGACGAGCGCGCCGACGGCTGGGGCTACACCGCCGCGCAGGACGGCGACGACTGGGTCGCGCGGATCACCGCGCTCTACGACGCCGTCCGCGCGAGCCGCTTCCTCGCTGGATCGTGCTGGACGCAGCTCACCGACACGATGCAGGAGACCAACGGTCTGCTCACCGCCGGCCGTGAGCCGAAGGTCCCGATCGAGCGCATCCGCCGTGCCGTGACGGGGCAGCGTTGACCGTCACCGACCTCGACCGCGAGATCTGCGCCACGGCGTGGTCCGGGCCGGGGCACGAGACGGGGGCGGTCGCGCCGCCCGTGTTCCAGACGAGCCTCTTCACCAAGCCCACGTTCGCGGAGTTCGCCCGGCAGCAGGCGGCCGAGCACGAGAACTTCGTCTACAGCCGCGGCACGAACCCGACGGTCGCGTTCCTCGAGCGGCAGCTCGCGCTCCTGGAACGCGGCGAGGCGGCCAAGTGCTTCGCCTCAGGGATGGGCGCGATCGCGGCCGTGCTCGGTGGCCTCCTGCGCCGCGGCGACCACGTGCTCTTCGTGAACAACGTGTACGGCCCGACCCAGGAGCTGGCGCGTCACCTGGAGCGCTTCGGTGTGGAGCACACGGTCGTGACCGACCCGGGTGCGGACGTCGAGAGCCACCTGCGGGAGAACACGGCGCTCGTGTACGTGGAGAGCCCCGGCACGATGCTCATGCGCCTCGTGGACCTGCGGGCGCTGACGGCGGCCGCGCGGAGCCGGGGCGTGCTCACCGCGATCGACAACACGTGGGCCACGCCGCTGTTCCAGAAGCCGCTCGAGCTGGGCGTGGACCTCGTGATCCACTCGCTCACCAAGTACGTGGGCGGGCACAGCGACGTGATCGGCGGCGCGGTGATCGGCTCGGCCGAGCTGCTCCGCGAGGTCTTCTACCGCGGGCACCAGCTCTTCGGCGCGGTGATGTCCGCGATGGAGGCGTCGCTGGTCCTGCGCGGGCTGCGCACGCTGCCGGTGCGGATGGAGCAGCACCAGGCGAACGCGCTGCGGGTCGTCGACCATCTGCTGGCCCATCCCGCGGTCGCGGCGGTTCACCACCCGTACGCCGCCTCCGACCGGGACGCGGACCTCGTCCGGTCTCAGCTCAGCGGGTTCTCCGGGCTGCTGAGCCTCGAGCTGCGCGACGGATCCTTCGAGGCCGTGTCCCGGTTCGTCGACGCCCTGCGCGTGTTCCGGATCGGGGTGAGCTGGGGCGGCTACGAGAGTCTCGTGAGCTCCCCGGTCCGGGCGGACAACGCCGACACGCTGAGGGCGGACGGCATCCCGCCGGGCCTCGTCAGGCTGTCCGTCGGCCTCGAGGGTTCCCGTCTCCAGATCGACGACCTCGACCGCGCGCTCACCGGTGTCGGAGGCCGGTCGGCCGGGTGACCCTCACGGGCCGCTGACGGCGGCGCGTCAGCGCCCGAGGAGCGTCAGTGCCCGAGGAAGACGGCGATGGCGTAGGCGACGACGGCCGACGCCGCCGTCAGCAGGGCCAGGCCGGTCCAGCCGACGACGTGTCGTGCGCGCCCGGTGTGCGGTGCCGGCTCGGTCATCCGGTCCGGTCCTCCAGGAAGTCGATCGTGGCGTCGAAGGACCGGGCGGCCTGCGGGCGGTCGAAGTGGAACTGGTACTCGTGGGGGAGGCCTTCGCCGTCGTCCCAGAACAGGGTCTCGGTCGGGACGCCTTGGTCCTGGAGCGCGGCCGCGAGCTCGCGCCCCTGGCTCTCGAACGGGTCCGCGTCGCCGACCGTGAGGTACGTGGGCGGGTAGTCCGCCGTCGCCTGCTTCGTGGTGGAGAGCTGGTCGGCGAACGGGGCGTCCGCCCAGTCGCGGTGCCCCGTGTACGCCCGGAGGAACGTGCGCAACCCCGGGAAGCCCGTGGCGCCCAGGGTGTCCAGGTCGTACGCGCCGCAGTACAGGACGACGGCGCGGAGGCGGTCGCGCGGCGCGCCCGGGGTGAGGTCGAGGTCGGCCGCGAGCCCGGGGTTGGTCTGGACGGCGGCCAGCTGGCTCGCGATCTGCGCGCCCGCGGAGTCGCCGCCCAGGACGACGCGCGCGGGGTCGCCGCCGAAGTCCGCGATCCGCTCCTGGACGACGTCGAGCGCGGCATTGCCCTGCCGCACCGGCACGGGGTACCGGGCCTCCGGCGCCAGGGTGTAGTCCAGGCTGACGACCGTGTAGCCGCGGCTCGCGAGCAGGACGGAGAAGTCCTCGACGGTGGCGGGCGAGCCCGAGACGTAGCCGCCGCCGTGCACCCACACCACCACCGGGTGCGGCCCCTCGGCGCGCGGCGCGTACACGACGGCGCTCGCGTCGGGGGCGTCCGGGGTCGGGATCGGCACGGTGCGCGGGTCCTCGACCTTCGCCCGCGCATCCTCGATGTCCAGGGGCGGCGTGACGCCGGGCCCTGAGTCGAACAGCGTCTGCAGCATCGTCGCTCCCGGCTGCACGGACACCTGGTACCAGCCCAGCGCGAGAAGCACCCCGAGCACGACGGCGATCATCGCCCGGAGCGTGCGCCGCAGCCACGGGCGGCCGGCGCGCGCCGACGTCCCGGGCGCCTCGTCGGTGGCCACGACGGGTCAGCGCCGCGTCAGGCGGAGCACGGGCGGTTCGCGGTCGGTGCGCTCCCCGTACCGCGCGTGCCCCGGGGGTGGGTGAAGGTCATCGGGTCCTCCGCCGTCGTCCACGTCGTCGCTGGTCAGGGTGGTCCGCGATCGACCGTACGCCCGGGTGGGCGACGCGGGCCGAAGCGCTCCGGGTGCGCGCGTCGTCGTCGGGTGGGAGCGTCGCGGGAGTCCCCGACGAGCACCCGGAGGTGTCTCCCGACGGCGTGGACGTGCTCGACGCGGTGCGCCGGCTCGTGGGTCCGGTCAGTAGCCGCCCATCTGCGTGACGCCCGCGGTGTACTCCCAGTGCCACGGCTCGTACTTGGAGCCGCCGGGCCGGGCCCAGTCGGGGTTGTCCCAGCCGTAGGCCGGGGCGTTCGCGGCGAGCCAGTTCCACCGGGAGCCGGAGTACGTCTCGGGGCAGATGTCGACGGCGAGGCCCCAGCCGTGGTTCGACGTGCCCGGCGCGGCCGCGAGATACCCCTTGGCGGCCTTCGTCGCGACCTGCTGCGCGTAGCTGCGGAAGCCGTCCGTGATGCACATCGACTCGCCCCACGCGGCCTTGTACGCCTCGTTCAGCTCGGCGAGCTTCACGGCGGCGTCGGCGCGGACCTGCGTGCGCCCGTCCCACAGCGTGCACAGCTCGCTGGAGGGGATCTGCCCGTTGGTCCCGGTCCCGGCGGCCACGCCCTCGCACCCCGGCAGCACCGGGGGCGGGCCCTCGATCTCGCCGCGGTCGAGCGTCTCGACCGACATCTTCGCCTTGTCCGACACCGTGACGGTCGCGCCGCCCGCGGTCTGCTTCACGGTCGAGGCCTGCGCGACACCCGCGCGGGCACCGCTGCGCGAGGCGGCGCCGTCACGGTCGTCGACGGCGGCGGCCGCCGCGGCGGTGATCGCCTCGAGCGAGCCGGTCGTCGGCTGGTCGTCGGGCTCCGGGGCCGCGGCCTGCGGTGCGATGCCGGTGAGTGTCGCGGTGGTCGCGACGGCGACGGTCAGCCCGACGCCCAGGCCCGCGAGGCGGCCGGGGACGCGCTTGCGCGCCGACTTGCGCACCGGACGGTGCTCGGAGCGGGTCGTCTCGCCGCGGGAGGTCTCGACACGCGGGGTCTCGCGGCCCGCCGCCGGGCGGACGGGGTCGAACACGTGCGCGTGCACGACGGTGGGCGTGGCGGTCGCCGGAGCGTGGACGTGCACGGGCGGCGCGGGCGCGACGGGGGGTGCGGTGCGGACGGGGGCGGCAGGCGCGGCCGGGACAGCGGCTCGGGGCGGGGCGGTCTCGCGGACGGGCTCCGGGACGTGCCGGACGGCGGTGACGGGACGGCTGCGCCCGCCGCGTCCGGGGTCGCGTCGGCTCGGGTAGGTGCGGGTGGCGGGGGCCGGTGCGGGCTGCGTCTGCGTCATCGCGCGGCCTGCGCCGAGGCGTCGGACGGAGCGGGTGCGCCGCGGTGCGCGGTGCTCCTGTGAACGTGGGTTGTCATGCGACCTCTCCTGCTGCCTGAACCACCGGCCCGGAGGAACGTACCGCACCGGCGGGTGGAATGTCACGAAACGATCACGAGCTGGTCGGGGAGCGGGGGGAAGGGGCCACCCAAGCCCGGGGCGCGGAAGGGCGGGGGGGAGGGAGGGGGGTGCGCCCCTTTTTGGTCTCTTTCATTTTGTTTGTTTAAG